>DAICZM010000723.1:257-507 GCA_027311145.1 Ktedonobacterales bacterium | reverse complement strand
CCGCTTGGCCCATCGCCTGGGCAAAAAGCGGGCCGTCGTGGCAGTCAGTCACAGCCTGATCGTGATTATCTACCACCTCTTGCGTGACAAAGCCGACTACCATGATCTCGGCCCCCACTCCTTCGAGACGCTTGATACCACGCGCCAGCGTGCTGCTGCCGTGCGGCGTTTAGAGGCGTTGGGCTATACGGTGACCCTCGAAGCCCGTGAAGCTCCCCCAGCACGAAAGGAGGATAACGACACGACCCCC
>DAICZM010000723.1:0-247 GCA_027311145.1 Ktedonobacterales bacterium | reverse complement strand
ATAGGAGGCTCTTCATCTTCCATGCGTGTCTGCTTGCTTGCTCCAGTGGGAAGCTGCTGGAGATACTTCAGTGCGCCCTTGTGCTGGTTTTTGGGGTGACGGGGATTTTCGGAAGAATTCCACACGGACTGGTTGGTCGCTTCACACCTCGGCAGTCTCGACGGAGATCGCCAATCTCTCACTACAGTGGCACTTTGAAAAGGCGGCAAACTCCCTGGAATCTTTCTGATATATCCCCTGTCAGAAC
>DAICZM010000722.1 GCA_027311145.1 Ktedonobacterales bacterium | reverse complement strand
TGATTGTATTGCGCTCACCCAAAGGCTGGACTTGCCCAAAAATCATCGATGGACTCATCACCGAAGGCAGTTGGCGCGCTCACCAGGTTCCCATGGGCGAAATGGCAAAACATCCTGAACACGTTGCCATTCTGGAAGACTGGATGAAAAGCTACCAGCCGGAACAACTGTTCGACGCGGGCGGACAACTCTTACCCGAACTGGCAGCGCTGGCGCCCACCGGATCTCGCCGCATGGGAGCCAACCCGCATGCCAACGGCGGCACATTGCTGCGCGATCTGGTTCTCCCGGATTTTCGACCTTATGGCGTTCCCGTCCCGAAGCCGGGAAGAACAAGCGCCGAATCCACCCGCGTGCTGGGAATATTCCTGCGCGATATCATGCGCTTCAACCACGATAATTTCCGCGTCTTCGGCCCGGATGAAACCGCATCCAATCGTCTGAGTGCTTTGTTTGAAGTGACCGACCGCACCTGGATGGCCGAACGTCTGGACACGGACTACCATCTGGCACC
>DAICZM010000721.1 GCA_027311145.1 Ktedonobacterales bacterium | reverse complement strand
ATGCTGGTTTACATCTGGTACCGGTTTGAACTAATATACGGCGTCGCAGCGGTGGTTGCAACGTTTCACGACGTGATCATAACGCTTGGCATTTTCTCCTTGCTGCACAAAGAAATCTCGCTTACTGTGATTGCCGCATTGCTCACATTGGTAGGTTATTCGATGAACGATACCATTGTGGTCTTTGACCGCATCCGTGAAAATGTGCACTTGAACAAGCGTGAGGCGTTCAAGGACTTGATCAATCGCAGCATCAACCAAACCCTGAGCCGGACGATTCTGACTTCAGGCCTGACGTTCCTGGCCGTGCTCTCGCTCTTCCTGTTCGGGGGCGAGGTGATCCACGGGTTTTCATTGGTTCTGGTGGTCGGCGTGATCATCGGGACGTACTCATCGTTTGCCATTGCCAGCCCCGTGGTTTTGTTCTGGCAACAAAGGCTGGGCGGTGGTAATGTTTCCGAGCGCTCCAAAGGTTTGACGCGTGAACCGGCAGCCGTGCGCCGGTAAACCTGTAAT
>DAICZM010000720.1 GCA_027311145.1 Ktedonobacterales bacterium | reverse complement strand
GTAGAAAAGATGCATCAATACGTGTAGTCCTGCACGACGCACATAACATGTAGTGACACCCACAAGGGGTGTCACTACATGTTATGTGCGGTTATACCATTTGATATGATGTAGTGACACCCCTTGTGGGCAATGCCATTCGAATAAGAAAAGAGGGTAGACAAAAAGGTGTCAATCTGGTAAAGAACAAGAAAAACCAAATCGCTTTTCCAGAAAGGCACCTTTCCATGACATCTAGAATACTGCAAGAGGCCTTGCAAAACAAGGGCAAATACGCAGTCCCCTTTTCTGTGTTGGAAGAACTCTATCCGCGTGAACTGGTCTGTGAGGTGCTTCACCAACTGCGAGCATGGGGACACCGCGAACGCCTGCTGAATCCGGTCATCATGGTCTATCTGCTGATTGCATGGATGCTTCTGCCCACACAAGCCCTCAAGCATGTCGCAGCCCAAGTGAGTAGTTTCTTCCGTTGGATGGCTCCTGACCTTGTTCAGCACACCGCTCCCACGGCTTCCAGTCTCCACTATCGGCG
>DAICZM010000071.1 GCA_027311145.1 Ktedonobacterales bacterium | reverse complement strand
TTCTATCATTGGTCCATATCGGCATCTTTATGAAATAGATGCGCGCAAGCGGCTTACGGCTTGCTCCACGCTCTCGTGCTGGTTATATACGGCAGAGCCAGCGACCAGTAGATTTGCTCCAGCACGCACGGCCTGGGACGCGGTTCCCGCGTGGATGCCGCCATCAACCTCGATGTCACAGTGCAGATTGCGTTCCTCGATCATTTGGCGCAGGCGCACAATTTTAGGGAGCGTTTCGGGGATAAAATCTTGTCCCCCAAAGCCAGGATTGACTGTCATAATCAGCACCATATCGAGCAGTGAAAGCATGTCTTCCAGCAATATGATGGGCGTGGAGGGATTGAGTGCGACGGCTGCCTGTTTACCTGTGGCTTTGATTTGTTGGACAACGCGGTGGAGGTGTGGGCATACCTCGTGATGCACAATAATGACATCAGCTCCCGATTTGGCAAATGTTTCAATGTAGTCTTGTGGATTAGTAATCATCAGGTGAGCTTCGAGTGGAAGTGCTGTGCAGCGTCGCACAGCTTCCACTACCAGCGGTCCCATCGTGATGTTAGGCACGAAATGCCCATCCATCACGTCAATCTGAATGCGTTGCACATCAGCCGCTTCAGCTGCGCGAACCTGTTCGCCCAGACGGGTGAAATCGGCAGAGAGGATTGAAGGGACAAGGCCAATCATTGGGTGACTTCTTTCTTCTGACGCAACTTGTTGGCTGCGGCTTGGTCGAACATCCAGGTCACTTCCCCTTTGAGTGGCTTGATGAGTTGTGCAGGATATTCGTCTGGTTGATACGCGCCCTCCAACACGGCCTGTACAGCATCGGCCTTCTCTGCACCTGTTACGAGGAACAGGATATGGAGTGCCGCGTTGAGAATGCGTGGTGTGAAGGTCAGACGTGGGGGTGGGGGTTTGGGAACAGAAACGGGCATCACCAGGCGTTGCTGCTCGTGCAGCGAGGACTGATGTGGGAAGAGCGAGGCGGTATGGCCTTCAGGTCCCATGCCAAGCTGGATAAGATCGAAGGCCGGTACACCATCGGTTCCAAACGTTATTTGCATCTCGCGTGTATAGGTGAGGGCAGCGGCATCGCGATCCTCCATGTCGGCGGGCATGCGATGAATCTGTTTGCTCGCAAGCGGGAGTGTGTTGAGCATTGCCTGCTGGGCCAACAGATAATTGCTCTCGTCGCTGTCTGGTGGCACGCAGCGTTCATCTGACCAGAAGATTTCGACCAACGCCCAGTCAATCTGACTGCGGTAGGGTTCTTCTGCCAGTAAGCGATAGAGCTTTTTGGGCGTTGAGCCACCAGAAAGTGCCATGCTAAAACGTCCATGTGTGGCAATGGCTTCCTGCGCAATGTGTACGGTATACAACGCCGCCTCGTGGCTAAGCGTGTCGCTATCGGGGTAAACTGCAATTTGCATACAATAATGCTCCTGCGTGTAGGATCAGACAAGGAGCGCGAAAACCTCCTGGAGCGTTTCTTCATAGAGATAATCGCGTCCCATGATTTCTAGTTCGTCATGGAGTAGCTGGCTGATATCATGCGTGGCGGTCAGACTGACGGTGCGTTGCGGACGAGAGCCTTGCGATAGCTCGACCGAGGTCAGTACGTGGTCTATGTCATCGTCACGATTGACCATAAAGATAGCTTGTTTGCCATCGTAGTTACTGGTCAAGCGTGCCATACAGAGAGAGCCAGGTTGCATATCAGGTTGTACTCGTGGACGAATATCGATTGTGCCATATTGAGGTGCTTTCAGCTTGCCCGTTCGCCCTGTGCCGCTTGTGCTACGTGTGCTGGATGGGTTGGTAGTGCGCATCATTTGCCAGTGATAGGGTCCAATCTGTCGCTCTGGGATAGCGTTGAGGTCTGGCATCGTTTGCCAACCCAGCACAGCCTTCAGCCAGGCCGCCATTAGGAGGGCACGGGTTGTGTTAGGTGCATTGTCTTCCGACATGTTGGGCTGTGTGGCATCTGGCGATGAGACAGCATATTCGATCTCGATACGGTCAATGCCTGTCAAGTAGGGTTTATACTCACTAACATCAAAAAATTGTGCGATAAGCTGTCGCCAGGGCGTAATGCGGCCCCAGTTGAGGTCACTCACCGCACTATTGGCGAGTGAAGGTACAAGAGAGGAGAGTGTGCGCACACTCTCCTCTGGTGTGTGAAAGCGATCAGAATCGACGATGACGCGGTTGCTGAAGTGAGCGATGCGATTGAAAATCTCGGTGTTGGTTGACGGATCACTGAGCCACCAGACATAAACGGGCAGATCGGGCTTGAGTAAAGGATGGATGATTGCGCTGGCTGAGCGAACTGCCGAGCCGCTTACCAGGAGCGTGATCTGCTCGAAGCTATGGCGCATCACATCAGAGATTACGGGAAAGGAACGTAATGTCACCCAGGTAGAGACGGTGTTGGGTGCTTGTGGCGTCGTGTCCAGAATGAAAAGAATAACCCGCGCAACGTGTGTGCTGGATAGGTTGCGAATGATGATGCTGGCCTGTTGCGCACTCTCTGTTGTTGGCGCGCAGATGACGAAGTTGAGTACGCTGGTGCGCACGTTCATGTTGCGACTGATACGAACGTTGTCGGCAGACATGCGCCAGAGAGAAGAAAGCTCTTCCTCAATCAATTCCATGCGTATACGTTTGCCGGCCCAGGGGAGCCGTGGCCCTGTGTTGTTTGCGATATCCTCGGTTATGCCCATTCCCGAACCTCTTCTCAATACTATTGAACGGCACTGTTCACAAGAACTTCGTTGTAGCAGTTCTTCCTCTTTATATGATATCGGTTAGGGACGCCGCCAGCGGTATCCATCCCGCCAGATGAACTCATCCGCTACCTGGGGTCCCCAGGAGCCAGATTCATAGCTCAACAGTGCTTCGCGTGACTCGTTTTTCCATTCATCCAAGATGCTCTGAATGAAGGTCCACGCAGCTTCTACCTCGTCACGGCGGGTGAAGAGGGTCGAGTCACCGAGCATACAATCGAGCAGAAGACGCTCATACGCTTCTGGCTGTTCACGCACGAACGAGGAGCCGTAGAAGAAATCCATATTGACGGACCGAATCTGCATATCGGTTCCTGGAACCTTCGCCCCAAATTTGAGTGAGATGCCTTCATCGGGTTGAATGCGCAAGGTCAAAACGTTCGGCTCTACCTGGCTCTGCGCATCGTTGCCGCTGCGCTTGAAGAGCATGAGCGGGGCCATTTTGAATTGAATGGCAATCTCTGTTACACGTTTGGGAAGGTGTTTACCTGTTCGTAAATAGAATGGTACACCAGCCCAACGCCAATTGTCTACATGTAATTTCATGGCTACATAGGTCTCGGTGATCGAGCGGGGTGAGACGCCTGTTTCTTCCAGATAGCCCGGAACCTGATGGCCACCAACCCAGCCGCCTCCATATTGTGCGCGAATGGTATTGGTCAAGACATCGTGCCAGGTGATCGGTTGAAGCGCGTGTAGCACCTTGACCTTCTCATCTCGTACCGCGTTGGCATCGAAGGCAATCGGTGGTTCCATAGCGACCAAGGTGAGTAACTGGAGCATATGGTTTTGCACCATGTCACGAATGGCCCCCGACTCTTCATAGTAGCCGCCACGCCCTTCAAGCCCGATATTCTCTGCGACGGTGATCTGCACATGTTCGACATAGCGGCGGTTCCAAACTGGCTCGAAGATCCCATTGGCAAGACGGAATACTAGAATGTTCTGTACCGTCTCTTTACCGAGATAGTGGTCAATACGATAGACCTGCTCCTCGCGGAACACTTTTGCTACTTGACGGTTGAGTTCATGCGCTGAAGCCAGATCATGTCCAAATGGTTTCTCAACAATGATGCGTGTCCAGCCCTTGCGGTTTCGGTTGAGGCCAGCTGCACCGATGTGTTGGATGATTTCTGGATACTGACTGGGTGGTGTGGAGAGATAAAAGATGCGGTTCCCACCTGTGCCGCGTTCCTGATCAAGCATGTTGAGCAATGTACCGAGCCGCTCGTATCCTGTTGGATCGTCAAAACTCGATTGCAGGTAATGAATGCCGGCTGCAAAGCTCTCCCAGACCTGCGGATTCACAGGTTTCTGACGCGAGTATTGATTGACTGAATCGAGTGCCTGCTGACGAAATTGCTCATCATTGTAGGGGCGGCGGGCAAAGCCCACCACAGAAAAGCCCGCAGGCAGCGGATGCTCTAGAGCTAGGTTATAGAGTGCTGGCAGTAGTTTTCGATGTGTCAGGTCCCCAGTGGCCCCAAAAATGACCATCACGCATGGCTCTGGACTCTGTTTAATGCGTAGACCCTCTCGCAAGGGGTTGGGAGCCTCGACTGCACTACGCTGAGGCATGAGAAATCTCCTCTATTTGGTATGCTATTACAACAGGCCCCTTGCGGAGCTGTGAATGTGCATGGTTCTTTTGACTTTCGGACAGGCTATGCCCTCTACGCTCATGACCAATAGTGGTCAATGTGAGGGCATCGTCGGTACAATAAAAAGGGTCGTAGCGAAACAAATCACGACAATACCCCTCCTATCTTACTCTGCATGTCAATTCTGTGTTTAGCGAACGCGATCATGTGGGCTTGTCCATCCATTGGGATGTGATGCTGGACATGAACGAAATAACACGGCCATGGCGTAGGGCGCGGTACATCACGCCCTACGCCATTCCCTCAACTCATTTGTTCAAGAGCCGTATCACGCCCTAGTTGGTACGACCAATCAATAGGCGTTGGTGTAGTGAACACGGCGAAACATGTCCACTCAGTTAATGGGTGGCCTGCTCCGCTTTGATCGCACGTTGCTTACTCTGGATGCCATCAAACAGCTTGTGGAACGAGTCGGCAAACTTTTGTACACCTTCGTCTAGCAGTTGCTGTGTGACATCGTTGTAGTGAATGCCCAAGTTTTCCAGGGCTGTCAAGGCGGTCTGAGCACCAGTCAGATCATCGCCGATGCTATAACGGGCCTGCCCATGATCGCGGAAATTCACGACGGTCTCTAGTGGCATAGTATCGACGGTGTTGGGGCCGACGAGTTCTTCAGCATAGAGAACGTCGCGATAGGCTGGGTTCTTCGTACTGGTGCTGGCCCAAAGAGGACGTTGCACATGCGCGCCAACCTGTTTGAGCGACTCGAAACGTGGTGTGCTAAAGAGACGTTCAAAATCCTGATAGACAAGGCGGGCATTGGCAATAGCTGCTTTCCCTTGTAGGGCTTTGAGTTGCTGCTGCTCTGCTGCGTCGCTGCTGGCCTTGATTTTGTCGTCGAGTAGTTTATCAACCAGGGTATCAACACGGCTGATAAAGAAGCTGGCGACCGAAGCGATATGATGGATGTCCTGGCCAGCACCATTGCGGGCCTCCAGGCCGTTGAGGTAGGCATTGACCACTTGCCGATAGGCTTCAATCGAGAAGATCAAGGTCACATTGACGTTAATGCCCTCACGAATCACTGCACTGATCGCGGGAATGCCAGCAGGAGTCGCAGGAATTTTAATCATCAGGTTCGGGCGTTGCACCGTCTGCCAGAAACGACGCGCTTCGGCAATCGTACCGTCCGTGTCATTTGCCAACTCAGGCGAGACCTCAAGGCTGACATAGCCATCTTGCCCTTCTGTGCGATCATAGATTGGGCGCAACAGGTCTGCAACAGTGCGAATGTCCTGAATGACGACGGCCTCGTAGATATCGTTGACGGTTTTGCCTTCGCGGATGAGCTGTGTCATCTGCTCATCGTAGGCATGCCCGGAACTGATCGATTTTTCAAAGATGGTCGGGTTGGCGGTGACCCCTACGATGCCATCTTCCTCTAGCATTTGTTTGAACTGCCCAGCTTGAAGCTGTGAACGGTCGATGTTATCGTACCAGACACTTTGCCCAAATGTGGCAAGTTGTTGTAATGGATTGGTCATGCTTTACTCTCTCCTTCAGGGATACGGTGATCTGTAGCGATGTGGCAACCTCTTTTTCGTGTGTACATAGCCATATCGCTACAATAATGCATAAAACGGCTATAACAGGTTTTTGGCTTTGGCGACGATATTGTCAACGGTGAATCCGAACTGCTGGAAGAGTATACTGGCTGGTGCTGAAGCTCCGAAATGGTTTAGTGTGACCGTGTCGCCATCCAGGCCAACATAACGTTCCCAACCCATCGGTGATGCAGC
Source organism: Ktedonobacterales bacterium (assembly GCA_027311145.1). GTDB lineage: Bacteria > Chloroflexota > Ktedonobacteria > Ktedonobacterales > Ktedonobacteraceae > DTNP01. Next base: position 8,454 of record DAICZM010000071.1, on the reverse strand, counting down.
TTCGATAGCGATGCGCGCACGCACACTCTTAGGCAAAACGGACTCTTTATACGCGGTACTTTGTTCTTCAAACAATTCACTACTTGGCATGCTTACTACGCGCACGGCTATGCCTTCCTGATGCAAGGCGTGTGCGGCATCGACGGCAAGTGAGACCTCAGAGCCACTGGCAATTAGGATGATCTGTGGCGTGCTTTCGCTGTCGAGTAGAATATACGCACCTTTGGCGAGATTGCTTGCGCTTGTGGCTGGTGTGCGCTCAAGTGTGGGCAATGCTTGACGGGTGAGAGCTAGTGCGACAGGTCCCTTGTGGGTAATGGCAACGCGCCAAGCTTCTGCTGTCTCGTTGGCATCGCCGGGGCGCAGCACGGTCAGACCGGGGATTGCGCGCAAGGCGGCCAACTGCTCAACAGGCTGGTGTGTTGGGCCATCTTCGCCCACACCGATGCTATCGTGTGTGAAGATGTAAATGGTTTTAAGACCCATTAGGGAAGCCAGGCGAATGGGTGGGCGCATGTAATCTGAGAAGATCAGGAATGTCGCGCCAAATGGGATGAGGCCGCCGTAGAGAGCCATGCCATTCAGGATGCCGCCCATCCCATGCTCGCGAATCCCGAAGTGCATGTTGCGTCCATCTGATGTTGGCCCGAAATCACCCAGATTTTTCATATGAGTATTGTTGGAGGGTGCGAGGTCCGCCGAACCTCCGACCAGATTGAGGAGCTGTGGAGCAATGGCGTTGAGTGTTAGGCCGGCTGCGGCACGGCTGGCCATGGCTTCGCCCGCCTTGAAGACTGGTATATCGCGATCCCAGCCCTCTGGCAAGGCTCCGCTTAAGTCCTGCTCGAGCTGTTTGACAAGTTCAGGGTAGGCTGTGCTATAAGCCGTATAGCTTTGTTGCCAGGCTTGCTCCTGCGCTGCTCCTCGCTCGATGGCCTGACTGAAGTAAGCAACCGCCTCTTCAGGCTCGTAAAAGGGCTGCTCCGAGGGCCAACCCAAATTGTGCTTGGTCAGGAGGACCTCTTGCGCGCCTAGTGCTTCGCCGTGTGCCTTTGCGCTATCCTGGCGATTTGGGCTGCCAAAGCCAATGTGGCTGCGCACAATCACCAGTGAAGGTCGCTCGTTTTCAGCCTGTGCAGCCTCGATGGCTTGCGAAAGGGTGTCAAGTGCATTGATATCTTCGACATGTTGGACATGCCAACCATAGGCTTCAAAGCGTGCCCCCACATCTTCGCTAAAGGCGAGGTTCGTATTGCCTTCAATCGTGATGTGGTTATTGTCGTAGAAGTAGATCAGTTTGCCCAGTTTGAGGAAGCCCGCAAGCGAAGCTGCTTCCGAGGCGACGCCCTCCATTAGGTCGCCATCGCTAGCAATGACGTAGATATGGTGGTTGATGATCTCGTGATCGGGGCGGTTGTAGCGACTGGCGAGGAAACGTTGGGCGATAGCCATGCCGACGCCATTGGCGACGCCTTGCCCCAGAGGACCGGTGGTGGTCTCGATGCCTACCGTGTGCCCATGTTCGGGATGGCCGGGGGTTAGACTGCCCCACTGGCGGAATTGTTCAAGCTGCTCCAGCGGCAGACCATAGCCTGTCAGGTGGAGCATGCTATATTGTAGCATCGAGGCGTGGCCTGCCGAGAGAATAAAGCGGTCGCGGTTGAGCCATGCTGGATTGCGGGGGTTATAGTGCATATACTTGGTCCAGAGCAAGTAGGCCAGTGGCGCAAGAGCCATTGGTGTGCCGGGATGCCCGGAGTTCGCTTTCTGGACGCCATCCATTGAAAGTGTGCGAATGGTGTTGATGCAGAGTTGTTCAAGCGTGCTGCTTTCAACGGGGGTCTGTTGTTGCGTTGTCATAGTTCCTCCAAAAAATCTCCGTGCTTTATTGTACGTTGTACACTAACTCACGGTTTCATCATATCACGTAAACACGTGGAGTGGGTAGCTTTCTGGCCGCGTGTTGTTAGTTTTCGTGTCGGGCTTTCTGTTGTAACTCATAGAGTTTGCTGATTGCTTCAATTGGTGTCAGCTCATCAATTGCTAGCGTTTTCAGCTCTTCCAATAAGGGATGTGGTTCCGATGCAAACAGTGTCATCTGGAAAGCGGTGGGCATCACCATCTCGCGCATGGCTTTGCGACGTGCTTTCGCATCCCCGCGTCGTTCGAGTTCCTCTAAAATTTCCTGCGCACGATGAATGACGGGACGAGGAATACCCGCGAGCTGAGCAACATGTACGCCATAACTGCGGTCGGCACCGCCGGGCACAATCTTGCGTAGGAAAACGACTTTACCTGCCTCTTCGGTGACTGCGACATTCATACAACGAATACGCGGTAGCATCTTTGCTACCTCGACCAATTCATGATAATGGGTAGCGAACAAGGTACGCGCTCCACAGCGTTTGTTGTTGTGGAGATATTCGACGATAGCGCGGGCGATGGCGAGACCGTCATAGGTGCTGGTTCCACGCCCAATCTCATCTAGGATGATGAGACTGCGCGGTGTCGCGTGGTGCAGAATATTAGCGGTTTCGACCATTTCGACCATAAATGTGCTTTGCCCGGTTGCCAGATCGTCTTGCGCTCCAATGCGTGTGAAGATGCGATCAACCAGGCTGATTGTTGCTGCTTCGGCTGGCACATAGCTTCCGATCTTCGCCAGCAGCGTGATAAGTGCGACTTGACGCAGATAGGTTGATTTACCGGCCATATTGGGGCCTGTGATAATGGTGATCTGTGCTTCCTGGCTAGAGAGATTGGTGTCGTTCGCAATAAAGGGGGTATCGCTTTGGGCTTGCTCAACGACGGGATGGCGACCTGCGACGATGTGGATGGTGTCGCTTTCGTTGAGTTGTGGACGACAATAGTTGTTACGCGCTGCGACCTCTGCCAAACTCAGGTAGACATCTATCTGCGCGAGTGCGTGGGCGGTATCGAGAATGCGTTCATAAGCGTGAGTAGCAATATCTGTGCGTAGCTGGATAAAAAACTCGCTCTCCATTTTATTGATACGGTCCTGCGCATTCAAAATTAATGTCTCGTACTCCTTGAGATCTGGTGTAATGTAGCGTTCGCAGTTAGTGAGTGTCTGGCGGCGAATATACTCTGTTGGTACGCGATTGCTCTGTGCGCTTGAGACCTCGATATAGTAGCCATAGGCTTTGTTGAAGCCAACTTTGAGGTTATTGATACCTGTGCGTTTGCGTTCGCGTTGTTCTAGATCAGAGAGCCACTGTTTGCCATTTTTGGATGTCTGCCCGATCTGGTCGAGTTCGCTGTTGAAACCCGGGCGAATAATGCCGCCCTCATTGAAGCTAGCTGGTGGTTCTTCCACGATAGCCTGTTCGATCAGCGCAATGATGTCGTCGTTCTCAGCGAGATGTTGTAGCAAGCGGCTGAGGGCGGGCAACGTGGTGCTAGCCATGGATGTCAGGCTAGTACGCACTTCTGCGGCAGCACGTAAGCCATTGGCCAGGGCAATCAGGTCGCGTGGTGTGGCAATACGCTGGCGCACGCGATTGATCAGCCGCTCCACGTCGCCCGCCTTTTTTAGCGCATCCGCCAAATGTGCCTGTAGCCCTGTACCGCTGAGGAGCTCGCCGATAATAGCCTGCCGTTGCTGAAGCTGTGCGAGATCGAGGAGTGGTTGCCCAATCCAGCGACGCATGAGACGCCCGCCCATCGGTGAGCGTGTGCGGACAAGCACCCAGAGAAGAGAACCTTTTGCGGAGCCGCTACGTCCACTTTCAAAGAGTTCAAGATTGCGCCGCGTATGTGGGTCAAGGGTCATAAAGCCCGTAGTGGAATAGGTTTCCAGCGCGATGAGATGCTCTAAAAGACCTTTTTGGGTCTCTTGCACGTAAGCCAGCACGGCTCCAGCGGCGCGAATGGCCAGCGGCAGGTGAGCGCACCCAAAGCCTTCTAGCGAAGTCACATCGAACTGTTTTAGCAGGCGGTGACGAGCATCATCCTCAGAGAAGTAACGTGCATCAAAGGGCGTGATATGGCCGGCCAGACCAACGAGCAATTTTGTGAGTGGGGCTGTATCGTCTTCGTCCTCGTCATCCAATTCAGGAATTGCGGCGTTAGCATTGCCATTACTGCCCACTTTCGTGACCTGTTTCTCGTTCATCACGGTTGCTAACCAACGTTTTTTGCGACTACCGAGTCGCTGGTAATTAGCCTCAATGATGACTTCAGCCGGACCGACACGGGCAATTTCTTGTTGCAGGGCTAGTTCTGGCTCCAGCGTGCTAAATTGTGTAACCGCAAATTCACCTGTCGTGATATCGATGTAGGCGATGCCAACAGCGTCGCGTCCAATCAGCACGCTTGCGAGAAAGTTATTGCGTTTGGCGGCGAGCATTGCTGGGTCGATGATGGTGCCGGGTGTGACGATGCGCACCACCTCGCGCTCGACCAGTCCCTTTGAGAGCGCGGGATCGCTGGTTTGCTCACAGACCGCGACGCGATAGCCTTTATTAACCAGGCGGGCGATATAGCCGTCGGCTGCATGATGTGGCACGCCTGCCATGGGTGATTTCTCGCCGCGTCCAAAGTCGCGCCGAGTCAGTGCGATTTCTAACTCACGTGCCACGATTTCCGCGTCATCATCAAACATCTCATAGAAGTCGCCCATACGAAAAAAGAGAATAGCATCAGGGTACTGACGCTTGATCTGTAGGTATTGAGCGCGCACAGGGCCATGTGTCGGATTTTCTTTTTCGTAGTCTGCGAATAACACGTTTTCCCTCCATCGACAATATCAGTATAGCCCCATTCGCACGCGACGTCAATTTGCTGGAAAGATAGAAGAAGAGCAAGAGAGCGTGTCTTACCTGTGATGAAAATATATAATATTTGATATATACATTGTAGTCGCATCTCGCTATCAGTCATATAGGCTAAACATTATAGTGTTGATGAAGAGGCTTTAGTCGGACCAGAGAAACGCGAAAAATCGCGTCAGGATACCGTGCTTGCGAGGTATAGGGTGTTCCTCCTGCTGTTCTCTGCCTTGCATGATCGTTGGCGTACATTTTTCATCTGGCATGGTGTGCGTTAGCGTGCCTTCAGCAGAGGGCAGCAGTCCGTTGGTGGGCGGACGCACTACATCGGTGTCAATACTCTCATGGTTTGTGTGCGTTGCGGGCACTATGATAGCCACTGGAGGTGTCATTGTAGAGGGAAGATCGTCAGAGGGAGCATCGTCAGGGATATCCATTGAAGGTTGGTGAGGTCCTTGAGTGTAAGAGGAAACGTCGGGTATGGGGTATGGCTGTGCGGCATCAGTTCCAACGGGTGGCAAAGGCATTTCAGGTGGAAGAGAAATATCGTTAGGTGGTAACACTTTGTGAGCAGGGCGCATCGCCGGCATTTTCACTGTTTCTTCGTCCGCCTCACTCATTAATTTTTGCAGTAATTGTTCTTCTGTCACGCTTTCGGTCTCCTCTCGTGTCTCTAGTCTTTGTGGTGCGCTTTCTTGTGCTAGTGCGCTTGCGTCGTTCTCTCCAGGTTCTGCTGGTGTTTGTAGATCATCTTCGCTGATGGACGCTATCCAATCATACGCATCTTCCAATGCATGTGCGCACCAGTGCGTGTAATCGTCACGAATAATGCCTATGCGTTCGCAGTATTCGAGCAATTGCATGGTGTAATCGAGCCATTCATCACCACGTTGCAACATGCTATCCAGAATATCTAGGTCCGTGACGCCACTTGCCTGTAAGCGAGCCAGTGTGGCGAGAGCGATGGGCGACGGCTGAAGGCATTGCGCCTCTGCCGCGTTTTCCTGTATCTGCTGTTGTAATGCGGCGATGCGCATTTGGCCTGCTATCATCTGTTGCTGATGGAGCCAGTCTTGATAGCTTTGATAGAACAGCTCAACCGTTTCCGGTGTGAGTTGCGCAAAAATAGTGGCTGTTGTCGCATCATAGTTGCTCATTCCTCAACATCTCCCTGTGTATCCCCAGACCTTTGCCACTCTTGTTGTGCTGTCGGCTCTATCTGTTGTCCCCAACGTGCGACCCAGCGTTGTACGAGACGGTTTGTACGTGGATTCTGCTGATCGATGGAACCAGCTGCCAGTCTTGTGTTTGGGTGAGCAAGGATGTTGCGTAGCCACCAGGGTGTTGCTATTTGTGGAAGTGTGGCACTATGCTCGTCGATAAACATGGTCATATTCTCTGGGAGCAAGGTTGTTTCGAGGTGAGGAAGGGGCGTTTGTGGAATGACGGTATCCGATGTAAACGGTGTCTCACTACTTGGGAGGCTGCTCCATGCCTGCAAAGCTGATGAAATACTGTCTGAAAAAACATCCTGTCCGCCCGGTGGCGAGCTAACCGTGCGTTCCGCTTCGTCTGTTTGCTCTTGATAGGAAGCGAGTGCTATCATGATGGCATTCGTCGCCAGTGCTGTCTGTTCTGCCGAATGCACATGTATGCGCTGAGCTTGAAGTTGGTTCAGTTCTTCTTCAAGAGCTTTTAGCTGCACGCGCAAGGCGCGGTCACGTTCTCTATAGTGCAACCATTGCCTGTATTGGCCCATATTGATCCTGTTGTGTTACCGTTCCACGACATGTATCGACTGTTCTTGCTGGCAGTATAGCATGTATCATCGTATTTCTGCAACATGGGTTGGATAGGTATGCTGATTAGTCCTACCTATGTTTCTAAGCGTTAACCGTGTTATTTGCCCTCGCGTTCACGGGCTGTATTGCGCGAGATGCGTAACAAAATGCCAATAATTGCATAATTTGCGAGGATAGAGCTGCCACCATAGCTTAGAAAGGGTAGTGGAATGCCTGTGAGCGGTAGGAATTTCATGTTGCCTGCCGCAATAATCAGCGTTTGGATGGCAAAAATGGAAGTCAGACCAGCCGCGAGCAGTTGATTAAACGTTGTAGTGGCATCTATTGCAATGCGATAGCCACGATAGATGATAAACAGGTAGATGGCGAGGATCGCAAAGAGTCCCGCCATGCCAAACTCTTCACCTAAGGCTGTAAAAATCATGTCTGACTGCGCAACGGGAACGGCTCCCGGCGCACCTAAACCTAAGCCTGATCCTATAATGCCACCACTGGAAAGGGCGATCAGTCCTTGCACGACTTGGAAAGCTCCGCCTTGTTGTTGATACATGGCGTCACTTGCTGCACTCCACTGTACCACGTTAATGCCTACCACTGCGAAACGCTGGCGTACATAGTTGAGGAGCAGATAGCCGATCAGGCCGAAGACAAAGAAAAGAACGAGACTTGTCGCCACGTAGGACAGTCGGCCACTACCCAGGTAGAGCATGACGAGGAAGATGCCGTAGATGAGCAAGGCAAGACCCAGCTCACGAATACCCAGGAAGATGATGAGTGAGAGGCCGAGCATGAGTGCGAGCGGGATCAATTGTCGCAGAGGGGGAAAGCGGAGTTTGCCGATGCGTAGACTACCTTTAGAGACCATAAAAAGATTTTCGCTCAGGTAGGCGGCGAAGAAGATCACGATGCAGATTTTGAGCAACTCTGATGGCTGGAAAGCAAAAGGGCCAATATTTAACTGATCGTGCGTGGGACTATTGAGATTAGCACGCAAACTACGAGCCAGCGTCACACCGACTAGAATAATTCCCACGAGTGCGACAACATATTTATAACTTACCAGTATTTCGATATTGCGCAGGACACTGATTGTGCCAATGCAGACAACCAGGCCGAGCAGCACCCAGAGCAACTGGCGTGAGCCGAGTGATGTTACCCCGATATCAGGGCCGAGGCGCGTTGACATAATCACGCCAATGCCGCTGAGCAGGCCTACCAGCGGTAAAAGCATCTGATCGGCTTTGCGAAAGAAGATGCTCAGGAAGATGTTGACACCAACGAGGGTTGCAATCAGGCCAAGCGCGGGGATAAGTTCCTGTATGCGCGGCAGGTTCTTTATCGTCAGAGCCGCACCAGGATAGGTGTTTGAGACAATGACGAGTTGTGTCATCTCCAGCAACAAGATCAAAAAAGGGATAATCAGCAATCCCAGTTCTTGCCAGCGATAACGTTCCTTCCACGGGGATAAAAGTTTTACAATGCTTGCCATCTCTATTCCTCTTCTCTAGGCTGCTTGTTCAGGGTTTGAGTTGAAAGAAGACATCGCCAACACGCACGAGATCGTCGATTTTTGCAGGGAGAGGATTGTTTGTATATGCAGGTTGATTATTAACAAATGTCCCATTTCTACTGCCTACATCTTTCACATACCAACTGCCATTGCGGTATTCCAAGAGGGCATGTTCAGAAGAAATGTTGTCGTCTTTGATGCTAATGGTATTGGTAGGGCCACGTCCAATGGTTGTTCTTGCTTCCAAGACGAAGCTTGTCCCGCGTGCGATAGTGCTGGAGCCGCCATTCATTACAACAAGATGGCCCAGTGCCGCTGCTTGGACAGGGTCAGTTTTGGGACGCTTCAGGTC
>DAICZM010000719.1 GCA_027311145.1 Ktedonobacterales bacterium | reverse complement strand
ATCCATTACCACTATTCGTCACGTTCTTGACGCTCTCGATAGTTCCAAGCACCACAAGACCAGAAGCATCTTTGGCACTTTTCACATCATTATACATAATAGCCCAGCTTACTTGCATATTAACCGTCTTGGTATACGCAGGCGGCTGGCCTGAGGCCTGTTGGCTACATGCGCTCACTGCGAGCAGAAAACCTATCATGAGACAGGGGAACAACGCATTCCGCGCCATTTCGCCTGCTCTCTTTGCCTTAAACATAAGACCCTCCCTGCTTATTTTCCAAGAAATATTCTCTGTAATGCCAAGACGCAACGAACGAGCGTTAAGTTCCCATTCTCGTATCTGGTGGTGTAGGGGTGTGATAATGGCATTGAAAATTTTAATCAGCATACGGCATTGGTTGCGTATTATGCACGTCATATCATCTGATATCATGTAGTGACACCCCTTGTGGGTGTCATGCTCATCCTCTCTATGACGTTTGACAGAACCGTAGGGACCGATTTATCGCGTCCGCCGCCTGTGTACTCACAATGCGCGTTTTCCTCTGGCACGGTACACGC
>DAICZM010000718.1 GCA_027311145.1 Ktedonobacterales bacterium | reverse complement strand
CGCTAAACCCACTCATCCTGTTGCCAAAACGCCTCCCAAGCCCGTTCATGTCATCCCACGTGTGGAGTACAACGGGGATGGGCACTATGCGGTGATCTGTCCCAAAAAGGGGCGGCTGTCCTTTGAACCCGATACCGTGGAGTGGTTTGCCTGGGTGAAAGCACAGGACTCCTTTCGCTTTGTGGGAAAACAGGGCTTCTTCACCGCCCATCATGAGTGGCGTGTGCCCAAAGGGGCCTGGAGAGCGCATCGCAAGATCCGCAACCGCAGCCATATTCAGCGACTGGCTCCCAATCACGAGCTGACCATTGCCGTCTTATAGCAAGCCGCTCAGGCACTGCAAGCCCAACTCTCCTAGTTGCTCGCTTGCTTCTGCACTTCCGAGGGTGGCTTTCCTCACCATTCTCGCAAAGAAGTGCCACTGTAGTGTTACTGGCAGTTTCAATTCCACACGGACTGGTTGGTCGCTTCACACTTGGGCCTATAGTGCTATGATATTTATTGTTAATTTGAGTTTCAATTCCACACGGACTGGTTGGTCGCTTCACACTGCCCATCGTTACTTAATGA
>DAICZM010000717.1 GCA_027311145.1 Ktedonobacterales bacterium | reverse complement strand
GATAACCGCTGAATGCATATAAGCGGGAAGCACGCTCTAAGATGAGATCTCCCAACCCAAAAGGGAAATGAAGGGCCCAGGAAGACCACCTGGTTGATAGGCTGGAGGTTGAAGCGCAGTAATGCGTGTAGCTTACCAGTACTAATCGCCCGTTCGGCTTGTCCATAGAATTTACTCTGCGCAGTGAAGTCCACTGTTCTGGAGTCATTCAATACAAGCTTTGTAGTTATATCTTTTGGAAACTACGCAACAACGTAACAAACGTCTAAACCCAATCTATTCAGTTGTGGAAGATCGCGAGAGCGATATTTCTAAAGTTTGCCGGTGAGTTTACCGCGAGGGTCACACCCGTTCCCATCCCGAACACGGAAGTTAAGCCTCGTTGGGCCGATGGTACTGCACGCGTAAGTGTGTGGGAGATTAGGTGATCGCCGGCATAATACAGAGCCCCATTTAGCCTTTGGCTGAGTGGGGCTTTTCTACGTTTGTGGCCTGTTCAAATAGTTATGATCCGTCCGCAGTTGAGCTGTTCTTGCCCGGATTGATGGCTCGATTATGAGAGAGGGTACTTGAGGGCTTGTGTTGGTGGTGGAGTGAAATCCCATCTCTCAAAGGCGATACATAGATACCCAGCATTTGGGGAGCGTTTAGACCTTGGCCACCCGCCGACCTGCGCCATCCGGATCAAGGCATAC
>DAICZM010000716.1 GCA_027311145.1 Ktedonobacterales bacterium | reverse complement strand
ATCCAATGCCGCGTTATTCGCTCGTGACGATTGCAGAATATCGTGAAGATCCAAATCGGAAATTGACGGAGCAGCTTGGCTAATGTAGAGCAATCTAATCATGTCATGGTTTGTGATATTCAAAGGTTGCATTCTTCCCATGGTTATCGGGGAAATCAATAACGAGAAAGTTGGACTAACCGACAAACATTTCAGCAAGATACCAAAACGGGGAGGTCAGCGTTAGTAAAAATTAAATTGAATATGATGGCGCATATGCGGATTTGCAGAATTCCCTTTCGTCATGGCATTTCAACTGTGACAGATATACCTTCTCGAGGTGCCTATACCGACAAGGCGCTAGTTCGCTGCGCCGAGGGTCAGTCGGCGTACCCCAACTGGAGGCGGCACGCGAAGCGTTATTCATTGAACTGGCGAAAGTTCGCCCTGACGCGTCTTTACCGAGGTGGAATACCTCAAAGCGAGTCAGGTGGATGAAATCGTGGTAATAGCTAAAATCGCCACCAGCCGGGGAAGTTACGAGGGATTGGCAGAGACGATGCAGAAAATCGCAATTAAACGGGCCAGGGTCGAATTATTCCCAGCGACCAAAACCGTCAGGTTTTCAGAACCAGCAAATGAAAACTGCAACAGCCGGGTCGCTACGCTACGTGCGCTTTCTCAGCATGCAGTTTGATACCCAGCGCAGTCATGACCTTGAGGATAGTCGCGAAACTCGGATTGCCTTCGCCGGATAATGCCTTGTAGAGGCTTTCACGCCCCAATCCGGTTTCATTGGCAAGTTGCGTCATCCCTTTGGCGCGGGCAATTGTGC
>DAICZM010000715.1 GCA_027311145.1 Ktedonobacterales bacterium | reverse complement strand
CATTATACATCCATCGTGCCAGAGGGAAACGCGCATTGTGAGTGCACAGGCCACGGACGCGATGAATCGGTCCCTACGGTTTCTTCCGAGATTACGGGTGAGACGGACGCGATGAATCGGTCCCTACGGTTTCTTCCAACATTATTTCTTACACTATCATCTCTTCCTACAATTATGCTGATGTGTTATATTGTGCTAATAAATGATCTTCTTGTAAAGAGGTATGTGTATGGAAAGAAATTCAAAAATTCCCGTACGTCGTTTTCCTCGCCTGAAAGATTATAATTATAGTCAACCTGGTGCTTATTTTGTGACGATCTGTGTTCAGGACAGAAAGCACACACTGGGAAATATTGACACTGGATGCATGACATTAAACCCTGTTGGAGAGATTGTTCAAATTGCTTGGAACAATCTTCCCCAACGTTTTCAAAATATCGACCTTGACGCTTATGTCGTTATGCCAAACCATTTTCATGGCATTGTAATGATTAAGGAAAATTACGGAGAAGCGGGTGGAGTCAAAATGCCTGCGGAACCTTTAGGCGAGATCATCAGAGTTTTTAAAGCACGTACCGCGTTTTATATTCACAAGTCAGGTATACATGATTTTCGTTGGCAGCAGAAATATTGGGATTCTATTATTCGAAATGACCAACATCTTTTTGAGGTGCGCCAATATATCGCCAACAATCCAATGCAATGGACCCTGGATCAATTATACACGCCCTAACTTCTAAACCCGTAAAGACCGATTTTCGTGTGTAATAAAGAACCGTAGGGACCGATTCATCGCGTCCGTCGTGCCCAAGCAGCAAATAATCTATAATCGTATATACCGCATAATGCCCGAAAATAAGGTAGGGACCGATTCATCGCGTCCGCCACGCCCAAGCAACACGTATGCCATTATACATCCATCGTGCCAGAGGGAAACGCGCATTGTGAGTGCACAGGCCACGGACGCGATGAATCGGTCCCTAC
>DAICZM010000714.1 GCA_027311145.1 Ktedonobacterales bacterium | reverse complement strand
TCGGAGTTGCAAGACTCCTTGAGCACGTAGGCTGGTGGAAAGAAGAACCCCCGTTGCTTTAGCACGGGGAGTGTCAGATTCTTCGCGAATGCTTTCTGGGCGATGTTGCTCCTGCCTGCTGTCTTGTTGCTGATCAATCGTGGCGTGATTGATCGCGAGGAACGCTACCTTGAGCATAAGTTTGGAGAGCTGTATGTCAACTACAAAAATCGCGTTCGTCGCTGGCTATAACTGCTTCTGAGTGTTCTTGGGCAGTGTGAGAGACACTTCTTATGCTGCTCATAGAGACGCTATGGTATTCCATTTATATGTATTGATAATCATGAATATACTGTAATCTATTTTTATTGACAAAACTTTTCGATGCATCTATACTCCACTCTATTCAAACTCATTCCCTCGATAGTCCATAGGGGAAACCGCTATGCCTTTTTGTTTTCACGCCTGCTCCTGTTAGTATAGGCTAAAAGTAGTATTTGTAAGGATATTAGTATGCAAATACATCCAGATGTATACAAGTCATGTCATCTTAGTGAACAGCAAGAGGCGATCTTGCAACACGATGATGGCCCATTATTAATTGTGGCTGGCCCCGGCTCAGGGAAAACATCTACGCTGCTCCTGCGTGTTCTTAATGTGCTGCTGAATGAACGGGCTGAACCCGCACAGCTTGTTCTCTGCACCTATACAGAAAAAGCAGCGCAGGAGCTCTTTCAGAAACTGATCATGCTAGCCAAAAAGATTGGCTATCAAGGCAATCTGGCAGAGATGCGTATTGGTACTGTGCATGCGCTTTGTAATCATTTTGTGCGTGAATATCTGCATGATGATGTCTTGGGCAATGACTATGAGGTGCTGGATGAGTTTGAGCAACGTCTGTTTATTTACCATCATTTAAATGAGCTTGCTCCAGAGTCGGTACTGCACTATTTTGGCGAAGAATGGGGGAAGGAATGGTATATCGCGAAGTGGCTACAACAGTATTTTAAC
>DAICZM010000713.1 GCA_027311145.1 Ktedonobacterales bacterium | reverse complement strand
GAGTGGGAGACATATCATAGCTTTTTCTCTTTCTATATTACATGTGCACAGCGCACCCGATAGAGATAGCTCATTTCTTAGCCAAACTACCTATAAAAATACGGAAAGAGTACACAATGACCCAATAGTGTTGCATGAGAAGGTATACTAATGCAAAGACTATCCTATCAGCGGCATTAACTTTGATGGAGACAAAGATGATTGAAATTCCTGCATGGCTCTCAACGACTCTCGCCTCTGACGCGACAGAGGGACAGGGTGTTCTTCCAGATACTGTTCACGCCCTTTGTGCCGCAACACGCATTGTCGGCCCTGCTCTCGTAGCATTTATGCACCAGGACGACAACTTATCTGTGCGCAAAGTACTGGAAAACCCACCAGCAGCCGGTACGGTACTGGTGGTTGCGGGTGGTAGCACGTCGCGCACTGCTACTATTGGCGGCTTGCTCGCCCTCGAAATGCAAAATGCGGGCATCGCAGGCCTGGTCACCGATGGGCTGGTGCGCGACTCACGCGAAATCTGTGACTTAGGCTTTGCCGTCTGGTGTCGCGGAGTGACACCTATCTCCTCTCATAAAAACGGTCCTGCAATCATCGGTGGCATGGTCTCAATTGGTGGCACAATCATTCGCGACGGTGATCTCGTTATCGCAGACGACGATGGCGTGGTCATCTGGCCTCAGGAGCAGGTTCACGAATTGCTCAACAAAGCCAATATCAAATTTCAGCAGGATAACGCGCGCATGGAACGGCTACAGGAAAGATATTAATCCGCACACATTGACACACAAAATACCGCAATTCCCCGTAGGGGCGTGATTTATCACGCCCAATACGCATCAACCGTCCCTACTGCTCTGTCAAACGCCATCTGACACGTTTTGGCAATTCATTCATCTTCAATTGAGACACAGGTATGACACCCACAAGGGGCAATACCGCTTACAGAGGAGCAATCGCTCCGAGGTGTGATGATGCTCTTTAACAAATTCCTGTGGCAAAAGACGTAGGGACCGATTCATCGCGTCCGTGCCTCTGAGCCAATGATGTTCGATTCTCTTAGG
>DAICZM010000712.1 GCA_027311145.1 Ktedonobacterales bacterium | reverse complement strand
CCCGGACTCCCAACAGGCATGCTCGGTAAAATCGGTCTCGCGGTTTCAGGGGCGCAACCTGGTCGCATCTGGGCCATCATCGAGGCCGAAGATGGCGCACTCTTCCGCTCTGATGATGGCGGCGATACCTGGCAACGCCTCAGCGAAGAGCGCGACCTGCGCACACGTCCCTGGTATTACATGCACATCATCGCTGACCCACGCGATGCCGAGACACTTTGGGTCCTCAACGAAAAATGTTTCCAGTCCAATGATGGTGGCAAGACGTTTTTCAGAGTTGCCACTCCCCACGGCGACCACCACGATCTCTGGATTGACTCCCATGATCCGCGACGCATGATTCTCGGCAACGACGGTGGCGCATGCGTGACATTCAACAACGCACAAAGCTGGTCTTCGATCTACAATCAGCCTACTGCCGAGTTCTATCACGTCACAACCGATACACGCATCCCTTATCGCATCTATGGAGCGCAACAGGACAACAGCACCATCACACTGCCGAGCCGCTCACCGCTCGCTGCCATCGCGCTCTCAGAGTACTATGAAGTGGGAGGCGGGGAAAGCGGCTATATCGCAGTTCGTCCCGATCAGCCCAACATCGTCTATGCCGGCAGTTACCTCGGCTACCTCACACGCTATGACCATCAGACCAGCCAATTGCGCGATATCACCGTCTGGCCCGATGCCACACTCGGCGCACCGGCGACAGACGCAAAATACCGTTTTCAGTGGACCTTCCCTCTCTTGCTCTCACCACACGACCCAAACGTACTCTACACAACGGGCAACCATGTGTTTCGCTCGACCGACGAAGGCAATAGCTGGGATGAAATTAGCCCCGATCTCACACGTAACGACCAGAGCAAAATGGGTCCATCGGGCGGTCCGCTAACACAAGACAACGTTGGCACGGAATACTATGGCACGATCTTCGCCTTTGCCGAGTCACCCCTGAAATGTGGCCTCTTCTGGGCTGGCTCCGATGATGGTCTCGTGCATATCTCGCACGATAATGGGGCAAACTGGCAGAACGTCACACCATTAGACCTGCCGGAGTGGGC
>DAICZM010000711.1 GCA_027311145.1 Ktedonobacterales bacterium | reverse complement strand
TGAATCGGTCCCTACGTTCCTTTCATGCATTTCAGGTAAAGCAACACAACCTCCACATCTCAGACCGATTGCTCCTCGGTAAGCGGTATTGACCACAAAAGTCTCCACATACACGCCCCATATGCCCTACCCCTGTCCCTTGGGTTGCAATGACGTTTGGCAGAACATTACTTCTCGATGGGCGCGCCAATCAGGCTACCCCACTCAGTCCAGGAACCATCATAGTTGCGCACATTCTGATAGCCGAGCAGTTGTGTCAGCACAAACCAGGTATGTGCGGAACGCTCACCGATACGGCAATAGGCCACAACTTCCTTATCAGGCACAACGCCCTTACTGGCATAGAGCTGGCTCAGTTCCTCTGCCGATTTGAACGTGCCATCCTCGTGCACAGCGGATGCCCAAGGAATGTTTGCCGCGCCTGGGATGTGACCGCCGCGCTGCGCACCCTCTTGAGGCAAATTCGCGGGCGCCAAGAGTTCGCCGCTGTACTCGCCAGGGGAGCGCACGTCTACCAGTGCCAGATCGCTCTTGTTGAGACTGGTCATAACGTAGTCACGGAACGCGCGGATATCGTTATTTGGCTCTTTGGCAACGTACTGCGTGTGCGGGTAGGAAGGCACAACAGTCGTGATCTCGCGCTTGTCTGCCAGCCACTTGACGCGACCGCCATCAAGCAGGCGCACATCCTCATGCCCATAATACTTAAAGGCCCACAAGGCCCAGGCCGCAAACCAGTTGTTATTGTCGCCATACAAGATAATCGTCGTATCGTTGCTTACGCCTGCGTTGCTTAGCAGCGTCTCTAACTGGTCCTTGCTCAGAGGTGCGCGTACCACCTGCTCCTGCAAATCCTTCTGCCAGTTGAAACCAACCGCGCCAACGATATGTCCCTCGTCATAAGACCTGGTATTGACATCAACCTCGATGAGACGTACCTTCGGGTCTTGCAGGTGCTGCTCCACCCAAGCGGCATCCACCAGCACATTCGGATGAGCATACGCAGTATAATCAGCCATATTTCCTCCTCGTTTGTTGTCATTTAGATTTATCCTCGCTTGTTATCACGCGGACACATCGATACTTTTTCAAATAAGAGGCATT
>DAICZM010000710.1 GCA_027311145.1 Ktedonobacterales bacterium | reverse complement strand
CTCTTTTTTGATAGCTCGATCTTACCAGTTTTTCCGGCACTTGGATACCCCCTTTGCAAAAACTTGAGTCGCACCCAGCGTTCTCTACTCACTTGACCTATCTCATTTTATCAGGTATACTTAGAAAAACGTTTTTGAAAAACGTTTTTCTAAGTATACAGGGGCGTATGCGATGAGCCGACAAGCGATTACAATGCGCGATGTTGCCAGACATGCTCAGGTTTCGATCAGTACCGTATCGCAAATTCTCAATGGAAATGCGCATTATGTTGGTGCTGAAAAGCGGGAACGTGTGCTTGCGGCTATCTCTGAACTGAACTACCGTCCAAATGTCATTGCGCGCAGTATGGTAAAAGGGCGCACGATGACGATTGGTCTGGTGATTACCGAGATCGAAAATGCCCTTTTTGCTCCTGTGACGAGCGCTGTTGAAAAAACGCTCCAGGCTGAGGGATATCACATCTTGCTGGCACGTGCTCCCAATGTGGCAGGAGAGAGAGAAGCCATCGAGACACTGCGCGCCCGGCAGGTTGATGGCATTATCTTTATGTTTCTCTCCATCAATACGCCCTCCGACCATCTCACCCGTTTGAAAGATGAGTGTGTGCCTTTCGTCGTCATCAATCGCCCCTTGCAAGATCAGGAAATTAACCAGATTCTCTTTGATGATCGGGGTGCGGGCTACCTGGCAACCAGACATCTTCTCAAACTAGGTCATACACGTATTGCCACCATTAGTGGGCCTCTCGATCACGAATTTGTGTGGTGGAGCGCGCAAGAACGTTACCTTGGCTGGCGGCAGGCATTGGAAGAGCAGCATATACCTATTCTTCCAGAATGGATGGTTCCTGGTCACTATAATCACGCGGATGGTTATTGTGCAGTCCAACAAATCCTTGCAAAAACCTGGGGAACACCCGCGCAACCAACAGCTATTTTTATTGCGAATGATGCTATGGCGGTTGGTGCATTGAAAGCACTCCATCAGGCTCATATCCGTATTCCACAAGATATTGCCCTCACCACGATTGGCAACCCTTCCTATATGGCCTACACTACCCCCGCTCTGACCACGCTCGCACATCCTGTTCCAGAAGCAGGACGCCTGGCCGCCCGGTTTCTTCTTGATTGGTTCAGTCACGGCAAGCCTGCTCAGCCTCAACATGTGCTTCTTGATTTCAGTTTGCAGATACGTGAATCCTGCGGTGCCAACACAGAAACGGAGGTGAACCACTAAGTACGTCGTCTGGCATCCCAGAACCCACACGCGAAGGATCGCGTGTTCATTTAGCCGTTGATATTGTATTATACACATGACTTTTGCATCATGTGTAGGCTCCTATTGCTTGACGAAACAAACGCGTCTTTGAAAGCTACGTTTCAGCTTTCCATTCCTTTACCATGGAGGTATACAA
>DAICZM010000070.1 GCA_027311145.1 Ktedonobacterales bacterium | reverse complement strand
ATACAAAACCCCTCGGTGATTACTCTTTCCGGTTTAACATTGCAGTGTTAAATGAAGAAACAGCTGAAGAATTTTTAAGTGCGATAGCGGATAAACGTGTTCCTACGACTACTCTGTTTCAAATGATGAAACAAAGAAAAATGACGGGTACACCAGATGATATGCTTGATTATGTGCCATGCTTTCTTGTGAATTTTGACCAAAAGTCCTTTGCCTCTCTCTATCCAGAAATGATCCGTTTTGATCGCTATGTTCCAGATGGATGGGTTGGGACAAACGAGGACTTTCGCGCAAAGGTTCCTGAAGAAGAACGATACTGGATAGACAATGGACACGATATGTTTCAGCGCTAGTGCGTTCTCAGGAGGATAAAACCATGTCTCTTCATTATGAAGCGTATGAGTCTCAAATCAAACGCTGGCCTCCAGCTGGTCGGCACATTCTTGCGCAATACGACGAACAGTCTATCATCGTCTATCAAGCCTATCGTCCCGCGATTGGACACTTTGCCGCTCGTCATGGATACTTTGGGGGCGAGGGCTTCTCTTTCAACCGTATGAGTTGGATCAAAACGAATTTTCTCTGGATGATGTATCGGTCGGGCTGGGGAACCAAAGAGGGACAAGAAATCACACTTGCTATCCGTTTAAAGCGCAGTGCCTTCACAACTCTTTTAGATCTGGCAGTCCATACGCAGTATATTCCCGAAGTGTATCCTCATGAAGAAGCGTGGAAAGAGCAGCTTCTTCACGCTTCTGTCCGTCTTCAATGGGACCCTGACCACGATCCGTCAGGGACAAAACTTGAGCGGCGAGCCATTCAACTGGGGTTAGGAGGCGATACGCTGAAGCACTATGCTCATGACTGGATCATGGAAGTAGACGATATCTCACCTTTTGTCCGGCAACAAGCGGAATACGTGCGCACGAAAAATTTTGCCCAATTAACGACTCCTTATGAGACGGTGTATCCTCTTCCTCATCCGCAGTTAGCGAGAAAGCTGCTACTCAGCCCGCTTGGGTGATAAAAATCGTGTGTGAAACGCACACGACAAATGTAATGGGGAACAATATGGCAAACCAAGAACATCTGGATATCTTACGACAAGGCTGTCAGGTCTGGAATGCGTGGAGAAAACAGTTTCCAGAGGTACACCCAGACCTCAGAGAGGCAGACTTGCATGAAGCAAACCTTGCGAATATTGATCTCAGTGATGCAGATCTTTACTTTGCCAATTTCAACAATGCAAACCTACAAGATGCGCTGTTTCTGCGCGCACAACTTCCCGGGATGACTGGTATCCAAGCGTGTTTTGTACGAGCAAATTTGCATGCAGCAAATTTAGACGGCGTCGAATTCGTTGGGGCTGATCTCAGCGAAGCTATCTTGAGTGAAGCATCGTTGCAAGAGGCGACTCTAGAGCGTGCTCTCCTAAGAAAAGCTGATCTCAGGGGAGCGATCCTGCCTGTGGCAGGCTTGGAAGGGGCTGATCTGAGTAGTGCTGATCTTCGCGGTGCCGATTTGAGTGGGGCATTAATGGAAGGGGTAATCTTGCAAGATGCACTCCTTATTGGAGTGAACCTCACCATGGCTCTTTTGCGCGGTGTAGACTTGCGTGGACTCAACCTGCGAGGAGCACACTTTGTTGGTACGTATCTTCGTGAGGCAAACCTCCAAAAAGCCAATCTCCAAGAGGCGAATTTCAATCGGAATCACCCAAGATGGACCGAAGGCGGTGGTGAGCCAGGTCCAACAGAACTGGATGGTGCAGACTTGCGAGGAGCCGATTTGCGTGGTGCGGACTTGCGTGGTGCGGACTGGCATGGTGCAGATTTGCGAGGAGCGGACTTGCGCGGTGCTGATTTAGACGATGTTGACTTGAGTCGGGCATTACTGGATGGTGCAATTTTCTCATAGCGCATATATCTTCGTAAGCTGAGAAAAAACAAGAAAGTGGGGTTTCCATCTTTCTTGTTTTTTCTTGTACGAGCTAGAACAATATCCCGTTGCTAGACGAGCGACCTGTATGGCTAAGTATCCTCATGTTCTTTGAAGGAGGTATGTTGTGAGCGCATTTACCCGTGCGTCTTTGCGGTCTGAAGCCGATCAAGTGAGGAAGGAACCTCTTCTCCCTATTGTTTGGGAGCAGTTTAAATGGCTCCCACCTGCTTCTGAAGTGATTATTCAATTTGGTAGAGGTTCCAAAGAACATTTTCGAGACGCTACCCACTTTTGGCTTGTCGTGCTAAGATATTGGTTTCGTAAGGCAGCGTTCTCAGAGGAAGATACATTTTTTGCATGGATTTTGAGAGACAAGTATACACAATGCGAGGAAATTTCTTTCGAAGAATGGAGAAAGATTGTGCAAGGATATGATTTTGTAGAAACGGCACATGATTTCACTCCTCATGGGAGAGTATACCGAGCGTGGCGGGTCTATGATACTATAGGTGAGGTGGCCGCACTAGCTGAAACGCAGGAAGAATTTACCGTCTTCTCTTGGGAACTCTACGACTAAATACCGCTCTCATTAATGGCGTGATAGTATTGTATACACTGGCGAGGGAAGAAACGTATCTGCGTGGTTTGGGTCAGCACAATCTTGCAATGCAGTGAAATGGAACAGGAAAGAGGAGAGAAAGAATAGACAATCTTTCTCTCCTTCTTCTTGACCGACCTGCTCGGCAGCGTGCTAGCAAACTTCAGCAACACGCCGGGCAGTGCCGCCGTGCAGGGCAATCGTGCAGAAAGCGGAAACTCATGTTACACAAAGCTCTCCGACTATGCTATAATTTTTCTGACAGCACATCTTTTGCTTCACCACTAGTCACACAAAGGCGATAGACGGTATGAGCATGACGCAGACAATAAGCGGGCCAAATACACCCGATGGCACACATTGTGTCCGTTGCGGCAACCCT
Organism: Ktedonobacterales bacterium; assembly: GCA_027311145.1. Lineage (GTDB taxonomy): Bacteria > Chloroflexota > Ktedonobacteria > Ktedonobacterales > Ktedonobacteraceae > DTNP01. Next base: position 11,736 of record DAICZM010000070.1, on the reverse strand, counting down.
CTCCCCCCTCAGGCCACCTTCTGTGGTACGTGTGGAGAGCGTGTTGCCATACCCGACACAACCAATCGTTCTCTGGATACAAACGATCTTACAAGTCGATATCGCTTTACAACCCTTGTGCAGCGACATCCTTACATACAGCTTTTCCTTGCTAATGACCTCCAGCGACAGCGTCCCGTCGCTATTCGCGATATTGATATCAGTAGTTTAGGCCGTGAGGCACGTAAACAAGCTGCGAACGCTTTGCGCCAGGAATATGACCTGCTCCGTCGTGAGCATATCCCAGGTGTAATGCCCGTCGTGGATATGCACATACAGCGTGACCATTTGTATGTTGTGGCAAGCTGGCTTGTGGCAAATGATATCCCTACCGCACCTGAAACGCGTCTGTATACCCTGCAAGACTTGTTCCAGAGCGGCATTGGCTTGCCCGATGAGACCGTCGCGTTGGCTTGGGGCTATCGTCTCGCTCGTGCCATTCACCTGCTACATATGCAACATATTACCCTGGGCAATCTCGATGCCAAGACGATTGCCGTCAGTGATATCAGCTATGTGGGTCAGCCTGCTTTAATCGTCTCCTGGCTTCCGATGTTACTTCGTGACCTGCTCTCGTACAGTGTTGACACGAATGCACATCATTTTAGCGCGCCAGAAGTATTGCTTAATCATATAGAACCACGTTCTGACATCTATAGTTTAGGTGCGCTCCTCTATCTCTTGTTGACTGGAAAAGCACCTGATGAGGCTACGTTGCGTATGCAACGCCCAATGCGTACACCACGCGAATTGAACACACGCATCAGTGCTGATATCAGTGATCTGGTGATGCATGCCCTGGCCATTGAGAGTACGGAACGCTTCCGTAGTGCGGGCATTATGGCCCAGGCCCTCTTGCAGGCTTATTGCAATCTCACTGGGGCCGACCCGCAATTACTCGGTGCGGGTAGCACAAATCTTAATGAAGAGTTGCCAATCGATAATTCTGACGAGGTGACGATTTCCATCGTGCCGTTGCGTTCACGCCTGGTGGACCTCTATCTCACCAGTATGCGTGCTGCCACACAAGAGGATCAACAGCAACAGGTGCGTGTGCGCGATGCTGTCGCGATGCCGCCCGTTGGAAACGATACCCCTCGTCCGATTATTGTAGAGGCCGATGAACCGTCCCCATCTACCGATCTAGCGGCAGAACTTCTTTTGAGCCAAGCGTATTCCCTGACAGGGACCGATATAGCCCTTCCGCATTCAGACGCTGATGAGGATCAGCAAGAGATGGATGTGCATGTTGCTTCATCTCCGTTGCAACGCATGAAAACGCAGTTGAGTGGCTTATTGCCTATCTTGACTCATCCACGTGGGGTACATGCATCACCGGAAACGAAACGCAAAGCGAGACAAGAGCAATCTTTCCTTAAACGTCTGCAACATTTTATTCTGGGCGAACAGCAACATACGACGGCGGCGGCAGCTCTGATTGAGACGCCGATGCGTGTTCAACCCAATCAGGGCTATGTCATTCGTATGCATATCACGGGCCGCGATACGCCAAAACCCTTAGCCGGAGCTAGCAAAGGCGAGAGTCTGGCTGGTCTCAGCGCGTTTACTAAGGGGTCTGTTGTCCATATCGAGGTGCGCTCGGCCTTGTATCAGAACTATGCCTATATTGTACAGCGGGCCGATGTTGCCTTGCCCGGCAATGGTTATTCTGCTGAGGTTTCGATCCCGATGCAACCGCTTGCCAATAGTGCCAGTGGCCGTCGTGAACGTCTGCACATTTTTTTTACTGATGACTTGCGCCGCCCTCTCTATGAAAAGCCGTTTGTTGTGGAGGTTTTTGTCTCACCTCTCGTGCAAAATGGGCGCGAAGGCTATAACGTTTTGACTATTCCACTCTAATCCATGCTCACACAATGTAAAAAAGCCTGTGATGTCCATGATGTCACAGGCTTTTTGCCGTCTTCCGTGCTACTTATCAAAAATCGAAATATGGCGATAAGAAAAGTACCACTATAAAACCTCGCGTTTGCGAACCACTTCAGTTCTCAGATGTGGGGTGGAAGAGAGTTTGAGAGGAATGGAGGCTACTATGCGACGAACGTCGCTATTTGTTTTGTCTGGCTTATTGCTCGCGGGCATTGTACTTGCCTTTACGCTACAAGGCATGCTCAATGCTCATTCGCAAACCGCACAATCTCGTCTTTCCGCAGATGCCTACCTCTATTATACACTTGAGACAGCGAATGGCTTTGTGCTTGCACGCGCTCTCAAAGGCGCAAATGGCGCACCACAGGGCTTGCCGCAGACCCTTCTTGCTTTTGGTGATAGTTTTGGGCAGGTGGCATCGGACAGTGTGGCAAGCATTCAGCTTTCGCCTGATGGAGACTATCTTGTTATTGATGGTATCCGCGATCACGGCGAGCAGGTCTGGGTCTATGATACACAGTACAACACAATCGCTCTACAACCGCCCTATGTGATGGGCAATTTTTTGCATTGGATGTCCGGTGGCAACGGGCACACCTTTCTCTATCGGCCCATGTTGCCACTGGGACCGCAGGCTCCGATGGATGGCAATAGTTGGAACCCCGGTCTCTGGTTGGTCAACGCGGCAACGGGTACACATGTCAACATTGATATTCATGTCCCATCCGCCGCTCTTGTTGATGCCGCGTCCTCGCCCGATGGCACGCGCATTGTCTATTCAACCAGTCTAGGCCTGGGCTTAGGCAGCGATGTCTGGTTAATGAATAGCGATGGCAACCAGCAAACTCACCTGTTTAGCAGTGCCAATACTGATGGTATGCGTTCAATTATCGGTCTCTTTGCCTGGTCATCTGACGGCACACAGATCGCTTACGAACGTCTTGTCGATAGTTCAACGCCCTTTTTGCCTGCTGGTCTCTGGGTTATGAGTAGCAGTGGCAGCCAGCAACGCTACCTTGCAGAAACCGATGGTGGGCACGGCTATTGGCCTGTGTGGTCGCCGGATAACACAAAACTGGCTTATATTGTGCGTACAAACGTTGGCTATCGCAGTGCCGATATGCTGGCTCAATCGCTGCAAAGCGCGATAGGCATTGTTGATGTGCGCAGTGGTCATACTTGGCTCGCTGCCACGCCACAGCAAACGGGTATGCAACTCAATCTCAACCCGACCTGGGCGGCTACGAGTGCCAGCGTCACCTTTACCGCACTCAATCCGATCAATGCACGGGTGGGTGGTACGCCGCGCTACTGGCAAGCCAGTGTCACAGGTCAAAGCAGACCGCCAGCCGTAACGCCCATTTCCCCTGTCATCCCGCATGTGATTGCTGTGGGCTAATGTCTTGCATACATAAAGGATGAGAGAACATGAACAAATTTTTGCGCATTCTATTGATGTTGCTGGTAATATATTCTTTTGTACCTGTAATGACTTCTTCTATGGCACTCCCCAAGACCCCTACAAAAGGCGTCATGGGGAATGTCGCCACAAAACATATGCAGAGCGTGCCGGTTGCTACGAATCCGCCGCAACCCTTCCTCTATCGCCCCTACTACGGCAATCAGAGTATTGCGCAACGGACCGTCTCGTTTGTCGATCATGATAAGCCCTGGTATGTTAATGACGGCATTTTTGTGCGCTACGATGGGTTGAAATGGACAAATGTCAGTATTGGCTCCTGTACGGGCGGCGTCAATTGCTATGACGGGCATAACGGCTATGATCTTAACCTCTGGTATGAACCCGTGCTAAGTGCTGCTGCTGGCACGGTCATTCGCGCTGGATGGTACAATCCCCTCGATCATAATAGCTCCCTCGGCTTGTGGGCTGCCGTCGATCATGGCAATGGCTACGTCACTGCTTATGGGCATCTCAGCGCGCTCCTCGTCTCGGTTGGTCAGCAGGTTGGCATCCAATGGCAGTTGGGAACGAGTGGCACAACGGGTTCTTCGACTGGTCCACACTTGCATATGGCAACCTACTATCTGCCCTACTGGCAGGCAACGGACCCCTTTGGGTGGACGGGCAATTATCCCGACCCCAATGTCGTACCTGATAACTATCTCTGGGTTGCCAATCCAGGCAGCACTGGTACGGTTCCCGAACTAAGTGCGAACGGCAGCGCACTCGCGCCAGGGGCTATTCTCGTTGATGATAGCTCAGCAGGATGGAGCAGTACAGGCAATTGGAGCCTTGCCAGCACGAGCAGCGATATTGGTGGTAGTATGCATTGGACAACTACCACTAGTGGTAACGCAACGGCAAGTGCGACATGGCAGCCTACACTGACGGCGAACGGCTACTATGAGGTCGGAACGTTTGTTGATGACAATCATGCCAGTAGCAGTTGGGCCTCGTATACCGTCTACAGCGCAGACCCCAATCACGTGGGCAACGTGGTCGCGCATCCAGTTGTTGTCGATCAATCGCATATAGGCACGTTTCAGGGGCCTTTTAGCTGGGAGAACACGGGAGCGCAGTGGATCAGCCTCGGCACATACTACTTCCAGGCGGGCCAATCTGCGCGTGTGACGCTGAGCAATGCGACGGGCGAAAATGGCGTGCAACTGGGAGCCGATGGCGTCGAGTTTGTTCCTGTCTCCGTGCAGGCCACGCCGCCACCGCCTAGCTACAATTTTACTGTCACCAGTGACAATACACCCTCCATTGCTGCGCCTGCTAGCACGCAGAACGTGACATTGATACTCAAAAATAGCAGCAATTTCTCCTGGCTTGCTAGTGGGGTGAATGCCGTACAAGTGATCTATCGCTGGCTCAACGCGCAAGGGCAGACGCTTGCGGTCAGCAGCGGGATTGCGCTCCCGCAGGATGTCAATGCGAGTGACAGCGTGACCTTGACAGTGGCTGTGCAAATGCCAACGCAGACGGGAAACTATACCTTGCAATGGGATATGAGTCAGGGAAGCACGCTCTTCTCGCAGCAAGGGGCGCAGACCTATCGTCATGCTGTGAGCATTGCCTCTGCCTATAGCGAGAGCCTTAGTATCCCGTCCCTATCGCCAACATTGACGCCTGGAGCCACGTTTATGCTTCCTGTGACCGTGCGCAATACGGGCAGTATGGCGTGGTCGGCAATGACTACTGGACATGTTCCCCACACGACAATGAGTGGCGGACTGGTGCAACTTGGCTATCAATGGCTTGATAGTGCAGGCCAACCACTAGCGGCGGCCCAGGCGATACCAACGACCTTTGTGCCATTGTCCACTGCGCTTGCTCCCGGCAGTAGCACAACGCTGACGCTAACGCTGCATGCGCCCGTCCTGGCTGGCAATTATCAATTGCGTCTGGATATGGTGCAGCCGGGTGCGCAAGGCGGTCCACTCTGGTTTACGACGCAAGGGGCAACTCCGCTCATCGTGCCGCTTACCATTGCTGCCAACCTGCCCGATACCTACTACTTCGCGGAAGGTTATACAGGTGCTGGCTCTAGCGAATCGCTGGCTCTGACCAATCTTTCCACACAGCAGGCGACGATCACGATCACCTACCTGTATCAGAATGCTGTGCCGCTTGTCCGTACCTATCAGCTTGGAGCGCAGGTTCATCGCGTTCTTGACATTAGTCAGGAAGCGGGAGCAAACCAATCGCTAAGCATGATCGTACACGGCGATCAGCCTTTTGTCGCGGAACGCACGATGTTGATACAGAAAGGAAGCTTCGTTGCCGCTTCCGATAGTGTTGGCTCTACGAGTCTCAGCACACATTGGTACTTTGCCGATGGCAATACAAACTTTGGATGGAACACGCTGCTCGCGGTACTCAATCCGTCCACGCAACCGACGACACTCACGATAAACTATCTACCCACACCGATGGCAAGTAATCAGGCCCAGCCAGCGAGCCAGCGTATCACTATTCCCGCCCTGGCACGTGCTAGTATTGTGCTGAATAGCATCATCCCAAATCGCCAGTTTGGCATGGCAATCAGTGCCAGTGTGCCCGTGTTGGTCGAGCGACCTGAGTATCTCATTGTGAGTCCTCTGCGTGGTGGTAGTTCCGTTGTAGGAGCTAGTGCACCGCAGCAGATGTGGTACTTTGGCGCGGGCAATACCACCTCAGGCTTTACAGAGCGTGTGATCCTGGCAAATCCTAATAGCCAGAGTGTGAACGTGCAGATTCGTTACCTATTGCCTAGTGGGCAGACACGCACACAACAAGTCAGTGTGGCAGGCCTGACACGCAGCGAAGTCAATGTCAATGCTGCCATTGGGCAGACCCAACACGCGATCATCGTGAGCGCGAACCTCCCAATTGTCGCGGAACGCTCGGATTTCTTCTCAACGTACCTGAATAGTGCAGTCGTGGGTAGCAGTGTCGCTATCGGTAGTAGTGCTGTTCATACAAGCTGGTATGTGACAGAGGGAACGAGTAGCAATGGCTATCAGCAGACGCTTGCTCTGGCAAATCCAAATACATTGAATGTGCAAGTGCAAGTTGTTTATTATACTGCATCAGGAGTAGCTGTCCTTAAGACATACACCGTGCCTGCATTGGCCCGTTTTACGATCATGCCCGCTAACGATATGGGGGTTGGTCAGCAGTTCGGCATGGCCATCTATGCTACGCTTCCTATCGTCGTCGAACAACACACGCTTTTTAGTGTGCAGGGAGCAAGCGGCGGCTATAGTAGCATGGCTCTTGGAGCCTGATCGCTTTTGCCTATGCCGCGTTACAGCCGATTGTCGCCAGCTCTCTGGGGCAATCGGCTGTAACGTGCATCCCCTTTGTTCGTAGATATGTTAGCATGGTGATGAATATGGTTTGATCGGATGTAGGGCGTAGAAGAAGCGAGAAGTATGCGCGAGGAGATCGCCACGTCATTGAATATACACTATAAGGAGCAAAATAGTATGCAAGGTAATAGAGGATGTTTGGGCAATACGTTGCTGTTCTTGGTGATCGTCTTTATTCCCATTCTCGGTCATATCATCGAGACGATCATGGTTTTTGAGGATGACCACTCATTTGTGGGAACGATTCTCTGGCTTGTAGTCATCTGGGCATTGCCTTTTGTTGGCCCGTTCCTCTACCTGCTCTTTGGGCAGAAGAGACCACGCCGCGTGATGTTTGGGCAGCCCAGCTACCGTTAGTAGTTTTTGTGTGAAATGCACGTAAAACCGTAGGGGCGTGATTTATCACTCCCCTACGGTTTTACGTGCATTTTTTAGCGAAACGTTGCACCAAATGTTTGATAGAGGGCTTGTAAGATTTGCTCTTGTAGTGCGTTGGCCTCGGTATCGGTCAGTGTACGCTCTTGCGATTGATAGAGCAACGAATAGGTCATGCTCTTTTTGCCTGCGGGGATTGGCTCACCTGTATAGATATCGAAGAGTTCTACTGAACGTAGCAGTTCGCCGCCATGTCGCAAGATCGTCTCTTGCATATCTTGCGAGGAGACTGTCTGCTCGACCACGATGGCCAGATCGCGTGTCAGTTCTTGATGGCGTGAGATGGTTTGATAAACAAGGCGTTGAGGCACGGCTTCGTAGAGCTGCTCTACGTCAAGTTCGCACAGGTAGGCTCGTTCTGGCAGATCATAGCGTTGCTGGACAAGTGGATGCACCTCGCCCATTACACCAATAGGACTCAAGACTTCGTTACCTTCGCTTGTGTGACGCATCACTTCAACCAAGGCGCATCGGCCCGGGTGAAATGTCGGGTGCTGTGTCGGGGTGAAGCGATAGTGCGTGATGTGTAGAGCCGTTAGCAGTGTTTCTATCACACCTTTCAGATCGTAGAAATCTGCTGGGCGTGCCAGTTCACCGACCCAAGAGATCGCGGCGGGACCGCTCATTGCGATACCTACACTGCGTCGCTCGTCCGGCAGTTGATGCATATCCTTTGAGGGCAGGTAGCGGCGTCCGACCTCGAAGAAGCGTAGACCCGCCTTGTTGCGCTTGCTGTTTTCCTGCATCGTTTCCATCAGGCCGCTAAGCAAGGTCAGTCGCATACTTTCCAGGTCGCTACTGAGTGGGTTTGCCAGCACGACGGCGGGAATGTGATGCACATCGAAGCTTGTCAAGGCCGTCGTACCCTGTGTCGCGACGGCTGTTTGTTGGCTTGCGTTGATCCGTCCTGCCTGAAGTAATGCGCGTGCAGATGTAGCATTGGCCTGAGCGAGCAGATGGACCATGCGAGCGCGGCTCGTCATGGCATACGTGATGATCTCATTGAGACCAGCACCTACGAGTAGTTCGCGTACCTCTTGCTCACGATCAAACCAAGAGATACCATGTGGTGCAGGCAGCGGCCCAACGGGAATCGTGGCGGGTAGCTTGTCGTAGCCAATGATGCGAATAACCTCTTCCACGAGGTCGGCACTTTCTTCGATATCGGGGCGATAGGTTGGCACGGTCACGGTCATCTGTTGGTTCTGCTCGGCGAGTTCGACACCGAAGCCGAGAGAGCGCAAGGCCTCGGCAGCCTCAAGTTGTGTCACCTGCATCCCTGTTAGCCATGTGATGTCCGCGGTCGAGAAGGTGAGGATGCGCGGCGTGATCGTCTGCGCGTAGACATCGACGATCCCTGGATGAACATTTCCATTGGCTAATTCCGCCATCAACTGGGCTGCTCGATTGGCTCCTCGCACCGTTAATTCAGGGTCAAGGCCTTTCTCGAAACGGCTTGATGCATCTGTACGCAGGCCGAGTGCAACCGATGTGCGCCGAATGCTATTCGCTTTGAAGTTCGCGGCCTCTATGAGTACGCTTGTGGTCTGTTCACTCACCTCGCTGATCGCTCCGCCCATGACACCTGCGATAGCGGTTGGACCTGTTGGGTCAGTGATAAGTAGCATATCCGGCGTCAGTTTGCGCTTCACGTTGTCCAATGTGGTCATTTCCTCGCCTGTGTTGGCACGTCGTACAACGATATGGTGTTGACGTACCAGTTCAAGGTCGAAGCCATGCAACGGTTGACCGAGTTCAAGCATGACATAGTTAGTGATGTCCACAACGTTGTTAATTGGGCGCATCCCTGCTGCCAACAAACGTTGGCCCATCCAGAAGGGTGAGGGGCCAATCTTCACATTGCTGACCACGCGTGCACTATAGCGAGGACACAGATCGGGGGCTTCCACTGTCACTTTGATGAGATCGCTGGCCGGTGTTCCCTGCTCCTGGAAGTGCGGCTGAGGCATGCGCAGTGGTTGATCTGTGAGGGCAGCGACCTCGCGGGCGATGCCGACAATTGACGAAAGGTCGCCACGATGGGCCTTGATCGAAAATTCTAGTACAACTTCGCCCAAGACATCGACCAGTTTTTGCCCAATTGCTATGCCGGGATCAAGTATATAGATACCGGCATGGTCTGTGCCAATGCCTAGTTCGCGTGGAGAGCAGAGCATGCCTTGTGAAACATAGCCCATTTTCTTGCTCTCGCCAATCGTCATATCGCCAATTTTTGTGCCGGGCAAAGCCAGCGGAACCTTATCGCCCAACTTGATATTAGGCGCACCACAAACGACCCCCAGCTCGCCACGACCTGTAATCACCCGTGTGTAGTTGAGATGGTCCGATTTCTCAACTTTTTCAAGATGAATGATCTGTGCGGTAATGACCGTATCGCCCCAACTCTTGCCAAGATAGTCGATGGCTTCAACCTCAAGGCCCGCCATGGTTAGTGTGTGGGCAAGTGCTTCGGGCGACATCGTGATGTCTACATATTCTTTGAGCCAACTCAAAGGTACTCTCATAACAGTCCTGTTCTTCCTTTGCGCCCTGAGCGAAGCTAGACGCTCAGTGTCTCGTTAGGCGCAATGACAACATCTTCATTGTGTATAGTGCAATAGCGCCTTTATAATTAGAACTGGCGCAAGAAGCGTAGATCATTGCCGGAGAAGAGGCGAATCTCGTTCACGCCGTATTTCAGCATAGCGACACGCTCTACACCCATGCCGAAAGCGAAGCCACGATATTTTGCTGGGTCATAGCCAACCTGGCGGAGTACACGTGGGTCCACCATGCCGGAGCCAAGAATCTCCAGCCAGCCTGTGTACTTGCAGGTTCGGCAGCCCTCACCCGCGCAGAAAGGACAATCAATATCAACCTCAGCACTCGGCTCCGTGAAGGGGAAGTAACTGCCTCGGAAGCGTACACGGCGGTCCTCGCCGAACATCTCTTGCGCGAAACGTTCCAGGCAACCTTTGAGGTCTGCCATTGTGCAATGCTCATCGATGAGCAGGCCCTCGATTTGATGAAACATGGCCTCGTGTGAGGCGTCAACTGCCTCATAGCGGAAGACTTTGCCCGGTACGACCACGCGCACGGGCGGGCGTGTCTGCTCCATTGTGCGAATCTGCATGGGCGAGGTCTGCGTGCGCAAGAGAATCTCGCCCGGCACTACCCAGAAGGTATCCTGCATATCGCGGGCAGGGTGGTCGGCGGGAATGTTCAATGCCTGAAAATTGTAGTAGTCTGTCTCTACCTCTGGTCCCTGCACTACCTGGAAACCCATGCGCATGAAAATCTGCGTGATCTCCAGTGTGATGCGCGAGAGGGGGTGCATATGCCCGATAGCTTGTGTGCGTCCGGGCAAGGTGACATCCAGGCGTTCTTTTTCTAGTGCGGCGAGCAATTCGCGCTGCTGCAAGCTCTCGCGTTTGGCGACAAGCCGCTGTTCGAGTTCAGCCTTGACGGTATTGATTTTCTGTCCGACGACGGGCCGTTCCTCTTTGGTCAGTTTTGGCATGACCGCCGAGATATTTTTGAGTTCGCCGCGACTGCGCCCCAGATAGCGCGTATCCCATTCATCTAACGCTGCTTTTGTCGTAATCGCCTCTAATTCGGCAATGGCCCGGGCGCGCAAGTCATCGAGTTGTTGTAGCAAAACATCGAGTTGTTCGATCATACATCCTCTCAAAAACAAAAAACCGACAACCATTCGTCTTCCCCGTGCGCTTCCTACAAAAAGGAATGAGCGCGACGGCTCCAGGGACGAAGTTGTCGGTAACACTCCGTGGTACCACCCATGTTGAACTCGGCTTCGCAGGCATGTATCATGCAGGAGGAGAGTTCCGCTTCTTCTTATCCTCTAACGGGGATTGCCGGAATTACCTACAGGTCATCATCCAATGATGACGTTCAATAACTCGCTCTGGGGTGAACTTCGGCCCAACATCCAGCGAAGAGGCTTGCAGTCAATGACCTCTTCTTCCTGTGCTTTCTTGTCGTGCGTACTCTCCCCATCATCGCGCGTTGCCTTGTTTATTCGGAATGTACTATAACACAATGGCATCAGAAAATCTAGCCTGCGCATTCCCTCATTTAGCCATGAATGTCGTGCTATGTGGTGAGATAACTGGCTGCAAGGGCAGAAAATTGGCCCAAATAGGCCAATTTCGTTAATATCTGTCCTCTTATCCGTAGACGTATGAAGATGAGGCTTGCGATCTATCATATGCAATGGCATTTGCGGACCAGGCAGGCAGGGCGTATGAGCGATGAACAGAGGACCTCTAGCCCGCTACGGTATCCAAGATGAGAATTCAGGTGTTCGACCCGTTTTATAGAGAACAGAGCGCGCGTGAAAGGGTGCCGATGATGTATGCAATGGTCCGCCTATGTGTAATAAGGATATTGAAAAACTATGAGTAATTTCTGGAATTCGCAACAACCACCTACGCAACAGGCAGGGGAAAACCCATCAGACCCGCCACGCAGTGGGAGTCTTTTACGCGACTATCGGCAACAGCAGCCACAGGCCCCTAATCAGTATTCGCCTGTTTC
>DAICZM010000709.1 GCA_027311145.1 Ktedonobacterales bacterium | reverse complement strand
ATACCATTCTCAATCGCCTGGAAGATACCATTCATGACCTGTATAGCAGCACTTCAACTCCTGGCTTGACGGTGATGAGCGAGGAGCATGTGGTGGCGCTGGACAAAACAGGCATACAAAGTAGCAGTGCGGTTGCATAGCTGAGGGGACATGGTATGCATATTGTTGTTCTGGGTGGCGCGGGTGCAATGGGACGTGTCACTGTGCGCGCGCTGACAGAATACCCTGATGTTGATCAGATCACGCTGGCTGATTACAACGAGGTGCGCGCCCGTGAGGTCGCGGCCTCGTTGTATAGTCGTGTTCTCGCTGTCAAACAGATTGACGTGACCGACGAGACCCGTTTGCGCCAGCTTGTGCGTGGGGCTGATGTGGTGTTGAGTGCGGTCGATTATGTCTATAACCTGCCCGTACTCAAGGCATGTATCCATGAACATGCCCATTATGCCGACCTCGGCGGTCTCTTCCACATGTCGCGCACGTTGCTGGCCCTACATGAAGAGGTAGCGGCGGCAGGTATTACCGCTGTACTGGGGATGGGCGGCACTCCTGGTATCACCAACCTGCTTGCTCGTCTCGCGGTTGAGCGTCTGGACAATGTGGAAAGCATCAAGGTCCAACTCGGCTGTAGCGATGCCACGCCTTCAACTGCCCCACTGGTCGCTCCCTACTCTATCCGCACCATCCTGGACGAGTTCACCAAAGAACCGCAAGTCTTTCAGGATGGGACATGGCACGCGCAGCGCCCATTAAGCGGACAAGAAGACCTGCTTTTCCCTCCACCGGTGGGACACGCAATGGCAATTTATTCGCTGCACTCGGAGTGCGCCACCTTCCCCGTCTCGTTTCGTGATAAAGGTATTCGTTATGTCTCGTTCAAAATTGCCTTCCCTGGCGATTTTATGAGCAAGCTCAAATTTTTGGTTGATCTTGGCTTTGGTAGCAATGACCCGCTCAACGTGCGCGGCGTCGGCGTCTCCCCGCGTGAAGTGTTGGCACGCCTGCTCGAAACCTTTCCGAGCGAAGAGGCAGAGGCCCAGGATTGTGATATTTTGCGCGTCGTCACAACGGGTGAGCATGACGGGCAAGCGTGTGAGATTACCAATCAGATGAAAGTTCTGCCATATCGCCCCTGGGGCGTGAGCGCGGGTGCGTTCGATACAGGCATGCCGCTGGCCGTCGTCGGGCACATGCTGGCACGTGGCGAGATCACGCGGCGCGGAGCCTTTGGCCCCGAAGCTTGTGTGCCTGCCGAGGCATTTTTCGAGAAATTATTGCGCTACAACCTGCACGTAGAGAGCATCATAACCGAGAAAAACACCTGAAACCTCTAATACATAAAATATGATAAAATTCCGTAGGGGCGTGATGAATCACGCCCCTATGCTCTGTCAAACGTCATAGTGAGGATGAGCA
>DAICZM010000708.1 GCA_027311145.1 Ktedonobacterales bacterium | reverse complement strand
CTTGATTAGCATTATCGAGGCTTCCCCACACGATCCCGCCACAGCATACCTTGCTGCTACACGCTACAAATTAGACGATTTTCAGCCCTATCTCTATAAAACTAGCAATTACGGCTCAACATGGACCCGGATCACAACCGGCTTACCAGACGCTGTCTTCACCCGAGTCATCCGCGAGGACCCCGTCCGGCGCGGCCTACTTTTCGCGGGAACAGAGACGGGAGCTTTCGTCTCTTTCGATGATGGCGCATACTGGTATCCCTTGCAACTCAATCTGCCAGTCGTTCCCATCCACGATCTGGCGATCAAGGACAACGATCTCATAGCCGCCACCCATGGACGCTCATTCTGGATTCTCGACGAGATCACTCCATTGCGCTCGCTCAATGATGCCCTGCGTCAAGCCACTATCCATTTATTCGCTCCTGGCGTGACCACGCGTTTTGCTGCCAGTGGTGGCTATGGCTCACCCGCCCCCTGGCATAAAAACTACAAACACTCAGGAGCCTTCGTCGTCACGTTCCGTCAACAAGAACTGCCCACAGGCGAAAAAATCAATACGTATCTGGATGCCGGACAAAACCCGCCCGATGGCGTTGTCATTCACTATTTCTTCAAAGGGCAACCAACAGGCCCTGTCACGTTGACCTTCCTCGATGCCAATGGCGTTGAAATCAAGAGCTTTCGTAGCGAAGAAAAAGCGACAACACCAGAGAAGAAGAAGGAGAAACATAAAGAACCTTATGTGCCAAAAGCTTCTGGCGGCAATCGCTTTGTCTGGAATATGCGCTATCCCGACGCGGCAAAACTTGCAGATGAGGGCAGCGAAGAGAATAATATACAGGGACCACTCGCACCTCCAGGAACCTATCAGGTTCGGCTCACCGTCGATGCCCAACACTATGTCGCACCGTTCGAGATTCGTATGGACCCACGTCTCTCGATCACGCAAGAGGCATTACAAGAGCAATTTGCCCTACTGCTAGCACTGCGCGATAAGGTTTCTGAAACGTATAAAGCGGTCAATACACTCCGCTCCGTGCGCAAACAGATCGAGGAATGGGAGCAACGTGCGACTGGCAACGCGGAGATGAGCACAGCAATTGCTGATGCAGGCAAACAGATCAGGCAAAAGCTGACAGCGATCGAGGAAGAACTGATTCAAGTCAAGGCAAAGGATCAGATGGATACACTCGACTTTCCGATGAAGCTCAGCGCAAAGTTTGCGTCACTTGCTGGTACAGTTGCCAGTGCAGACGCAGGCCCAACACGCCAGGCCCAGCAAGTGTTTACCGAGCTAGCTGCGCAGCTAGAAGTGCAGATGCGGCACCTCCAGGCCATTTTGACACACGAGGTGACAGCGTTCAATCTCCAAATTCACGCAGCAAGCCTGCCTGCCGTCATTCCGCCGTCGCTCTAACAGCGCATCCCCATACGCAGAGTACGTGTTATGCTATGTTCTCTGCATATGGGGGTGCTAC
>DAICZM010000707.1 GCA_027311145.1 Ktedonobacterales bacterium | reverse complement strand
GTGAATGGGTGGCAGATCGGCATAGCTCAATACCTGACGTGCCAGCCCATACAACTTGGGTGGCTCAGGAGGGGCTACCTCTACCACCCGCACCCGTAAGGGGTGCGGATGATGAATAAAGTTGACGTGATCGTAGAGACCCTGAACGACGAGCGTGCCGGTCACATCAATGCCGACTTCGTGCGCGACTTCGGCCAATGCGGAGCGGTTGCCCGTGTCAACCGCTGGTCGATGCACAAAGACACAGCTTGCTGGCAATGCCAGCACTTCAACCGATGTGATTTGGGAAAACAAGGGTTCGCTTTCCGCACGTGTGATAGCGACGACGGCAGTCTCCTCATTTGCACCCCGTAACACGATAAAATCGGTACGGCGATAGGCTTCCCGGCTGAGTAACAAGCGAGAAATGGCATCGACTGTCATGGCCCCATCGTATTTTTGTACACTGACGCGGCGATAGGGTAATGGGACAAGGTTCTGTACAGAGCCCCATATCTGCGGCTGTGGAAGGTCAATCATTGATATTTTATCTCCTGATCTGAAGCTGCAATGATACAACGCATCGTATCTCTAGAGGTCTCTCAGATGGGGAGAACCTGCCCGCAAGCGGCAGAGTTGGATGAAATGTTCAGGATTGAGGAATAACTCATTCATGTTACCCATCTCATCAATCGTGAGACCTTCTGGGCGACGCAACAGGTAATCGAGATACTGGAAGGCATCCTTGGCTCCAAAGCCGACGTGGTGGAACCCCAGTACTTTACGACTATCGCCATCGACAACCGCTTTAAGGAAACCAGAGAGTTCTGGATACATGAAGGCGTAGAGCATGGTTCCTTCAGCGCAAGGCAGGGGAATGTCACCCAGTGGGACACCTTTGGGGGGCATCTGAATGATTATGACATTGCCATGGCTTTGTCGGGCCTCATCCTCCGAGAGACCAACCCAACTGATTTCATAGGTGGAATGCAGAAAATCAGGATAATTTGTCCAGTCTAACTCGCACTCCTCGCCCATGATATTACGCGCTGCTGTCACGCCGCTCTTACGAGCTTTGAACATTTCCATTGGTGAGCCGACCAGGTCGCCAATAGCGTAGATAGTAGGAACGCTGGTGCGCATATGCTTGTCAACCAGGATTTCACCCTTTTCGCCAACGGCGACACCCAGCACTTCCTGGAAATGTTCGGAGCGGGGCCGCTCGCCAGTTGCAAGAAATACAAAGTCACACGGAAGGACCTGTTCCTCCCCAGTGGACATATCACGGATGACCACGGCCTGAGCATGTCCATCGCTATTGCCTCTGATCTCTACAGGTTCATGGCCTTCGATGATAGTTAAACCGCGTTTTCGCATCCCATAGACCACATAGGTACGCAAATCTTCGTCAACGTGATGCAGGCCAGCGGTACGCATCAAGGGTTTGCGTGTCACAATAGTTGTCGGGCAGCCTGTGGCCTGGAAGAAGGAACTATACTCGATGC
>DAICZM010000706.1 GCA_027311145.1 Ktedonobacterales bacterium | reverse complement strand
CAGCATGTACTCTTCTGTCAACGTGGTATACACATGCTTATTGTACTGATCGTATTCAACCGGGAACGTCATTCCATATCGCTCAGATATCCACTTCGCGACCGCCGCCGACCGACTGATGCCAGCTCTGCAATGTACCAGTATTCCCTCAACCTTCTCATCGTTGCAACGTTCCACAAACTCAATAATGGCGCGAGCATGGAATTCACTACAAAGGACATATTCTCCATCATCATGGTCGATGTCATCGAAAACAAGGCGCAGAATGTTATGCCAGCCACTCAATAGCCGAGAATCATCAGTCCCGCTGTCTGTGATCGAGATGACAGCCCAGTTGCTCCAGGCAGGACGGCTGCAGGCGCTTTGCTGAGATGTAAAAATTACGTGTTTCAACATTTCTTATCCTTCCGTTTATCCATCCACGCCATCCACCCGGCGCGATGCGCCTTGGCATCGTACAAAGCATGGTGCCAGGGCTTGCCCGGCTGCTCGTGGTAGCGACACACAGCATCGTGGTAAACGGTGGTGTCAATAAGGTGACGTAATGATCTTGGCTGGCCCACAACATTAGGTGGCAAATCTCCGTCAAGTGCATCCAGTAGCAAGTCCCAATCAGTGCGCTCATCGCATCCAATCACAACCTGGCGTGACAGCGTCGCAAACCATACACATAGTTGCGACGTAAGTTCCACGCGCTTTACCACGTTAGATCCGTCCAATAATGGAATAACACCGGTCCGCACAAATGAATTGCACCAGTCTTGCTCATAGTCGGTACGCTCAGCATAAAACGAATACTGGCCGTACTCACTCACCATGCCAATGCTTATCAGATCGCACTGTATAAAGTCTGTGTATTCACAGTCCAGAAACACAAGCATTACTGCGAACCTTTTGTGGCAAGCCAAGCAAATCGGTTTGCCTTCGCATCTTCTAACGCATTGTGACAACGCAATCCACTATCAAAAGCCTTCTCGATGGCTACGTTAAAGGCATCTGTCTGTTGCAAGGCAAATGGCTTACCGTCACCCGTGTTTGCTGGACGCGCAACCCCAGCCAATCGTCTCGGCGAATCCTTCATGTCAACCCATACCGGTGAACTCTCAAGCATAAACGTACCTGCTTCAGCGTAGATAACTTCAATCCACGGCCAATCCCACTGAAGCGAATCGGTTGCTAGCTGCACCCGCTCTTCAAAACCGATGATCCATCTAATAAAACTCACAGATAGATCGCGCATGCTCATACGTGCCTCACCGCCTTCCAGGTTCGGCAAGACGGCCTCGCGCACAAAGTCGCTGCAATCTGATAATTGGTATGTATCGGATAGTTCCGCATAAAACTCACGTTCCCCATCTTCTGACACAAAACCAATGCTGATTAGCTTGCGGTCAGCGCTCAGGTCTGTCATTTCTGCATCGAAAAATATCAGCATTATTTGCTCTTTCTAAATTTGTCTATGACTGCCGTTTCGGATACAGGTAGCATATCCC
>DAICZM010000705.1 GCA_027311145.1 Ktedonobacterales bacterium | reverse complement strand
CCATAATAGAGGAGGAAAAGTTGCGTAATCATGGGTGTGCTGCGCATAATCTCAATAAAAATGCGGGCTGGGAGCCTGAGCCATGTGATCGAGGTGCTGTTCATAAGAGCTAGGAGCAACCCCAGGAGCAAAGCCAACACGAACGAACTCACGCACAAAATAACTGTGTTGATTGCCCCTCTGATAAAGTCTGGCAAAACTTGCAAGATGAGACTCATAAAATTCTGCCCCTCTGGTGGAAATAGCCTTCAATAGCCAAGCGCAAATACTATAACACGGATAGACGGTGATGTCTATCCGTGTGAAACAGCGTATGTTTACAAGCAATACAGGCTACACCATGCCGATAACAGCCTGTTGCGAGTTCCACATCTTCCACTTGGTATAAATCTGCTTGAGCGTGCCGTTCTTCTTCAGAATAGCAAACGCCTGGTTGATCTCTGGCATGAGTAACAGAGCATTCGGATTACTCTTATTGAAGGCCACATAATAGTTGTCGGGATAGATCGGCTCACCGAGCAGTTTCAGTTGTGGAATTGCCGTCGCTCCTGGTCCTGAACCTAACACATAGTAGGCGGCAATGGGATAATCGAGGAAGAAAGCGTCGAGCTTACCCTGCACGAGATCGCTGAAAGCAATGTTACCCGCATAGGCAACCACCTTAATCTTGGAGTCTTGCTGCATGAGCGTTTGCGCTAGATAGCCGGAGCCAGTGCCAACCTTGTAGCCCTCCAAGTCTGTGATACTCTTTGGCACAACACCATTGAAACGGGTATCATTGGCACGCACAATGACCTGTTGCCCATAGCGATAATAGGGATCAGAAAATAGTTCGGTCTTCTGGCGGTCAGCCGTTTTCTCCCAACCATTCATGACCATATCAACCTGATTGGCCGCCAGAGCTTGCTCAAGATTTGAGTAACACACCTCAATTTGCTTCTGCAAAATGCCCATCAGATTCGCCATCGCAGCGGCGATTTCGACCTCGAAGCCAATCAGATTGCCGGGGTTATTTGGGTCCTGAAAGACATAGGGCGCGCCACTGACATAATCCGCCCCCCATTGCAAGACAGCGGGGTTCATCAAGCCTTTGCTGGCAACGGGTGTAAAGCCCGGGGTAGCCGCCACTGTGCTTGTAGTCGTTGAGACGTTGCCACAAGCCGCCATCAACAATTCCAGCCCACCAGCGGTTGC
Source organism: Ktedonobacterales bacterium (assembly GCA_027311145.1). GTDB lineage: Bacteria > Chloroflexota > Ktedonobacteria > Ktedonobacterales > Ktedonobacteraceae > DTNP01. The sequence goes on along the minus strand of DAICZM010000705.1, from coordinate 319 downwards.
CAGCACGCTCCCAAGCTGTCCAGTGCGTTTCAAGAATGTGCGCCTATCGAGTTCATAGCCCATAAATAGTGTTTCTCCCCTTGTTTTCCTGGATAGCTACGGTAAAACAGAGAGAACACGCTCCAGGAAGACTTGCGTGCGCTTCTCCTTTGGCTGCCTGAATAGCTCTTCGGGGTCGCCTTGTTCCACGATAGAACCATCACTCATAAAAATAACGCGGTCTGATACATCGCGAGCAAACTGCATCTCATGCGTGACCACTACCATCGTGCTTCCTTCATACGCCAGGTCTTTCATCACCTTGAGAACCTCGCCCACC
>DAICZM010000704.1 GCA_027311145.1 Ktedonobacterales bacterium | reverse complement strand
GGCAGTTCAACAATCTGCTCATCGGAGATATGCCCGGAGTCGATCACCGCCAGATCAACATCTTTTAGAAATGCAATCTCTTGCTCGTGAAAATAAGAGTCGCCCGTCAGCGCGTATGTTTTCTCGTTGCATCTGAAGCGCAAACCATGATTACCCGCTGGCGGTAGGCTCGCGGCCTCAAACCGGTGGGAAGCGACGGTATAACTGCCTTCAGTGATCTCGTGAACTTGTATAGCGTAGATCGGTTGGCGCAGAGAACGCTCGCCATAGAGCTGTATCAGGCCATCGATAAACTGACGCACCCCTGGCGGACCATAGAGATGCACATCGGTGCTACGCGGGTCGCGCTGTGACCACGCTCCCGCCTGCAAGAAGGGCACAAGGTCAGAGACATGATCGGGATGAAAATGTGACAGGACGATATGCTCTATCTGATGGTGGCGTACACCCACCTCTAACAGGCGTTGCACCACGCCATGCCCACAGTCGAACAGGATATTGGTCCCGTCCAATGCAAGCAGCACGCTTGAGGCACGCCGCTCGTATTCAAGCTGGCACGTTCCCGTTCCCAGCAGTGTTAACATACTCATCGCAAACAAACTCTCCCCAAGCTGTACTTTTCGGCTTATCCATCACCATAGTACGAGAAAACAGCGACCTGTTGCAATAGACACCCATCTACCCAAACAGAGCAGAACAGTATATACTGAGAAGCATTAGCAAATAGTTTTAGAGGGCGACTAGAGGGATTTTCTATATGTGCTTTCTCATAGAACCTGCGCTGCAATACAAAGAGAGTTATCTGCAAGCAATGCAAGAATTTCAAGACGAGGGAACCTACCGTATCTACAATCTTCAGCGCGTGGCCGAACATTTTGAGGAATATCTGACGCTCATTAAACAAACGCACGCCAGCGATGTAGACACACCAGGGCACATACCCAGTGCTGATTTCTGGCTCATTGACAACGATGAATTTATTGGTCGCCTCAACTTGCGCTATAAGTTGAACGAGTCTCTCCTGAAATTCGGCGGGCATATCGGTTACGAGATCAGACCGAGCAGGCGCAAACATGGCTATGGGAAAATCATCCTGCGCCTGGGTCTGGAGAAAGCACGCGAGGCGCATATCAAGCGCGTGTTGGTGACATGCGACGATGATAATATCGCGTCGAGCAAGATTATCGAACACAATGGTGGCCGCCTGGAGAACGCGATTGAGATTCCAAAATCAAACAAACGCAAGCTGCGTTACTGGATCGAGTTTGCCTGATTGACTGACGTTTGCTTGTAGCAACTATCTTAGTACATAGCTCCTTTGTAAATAACTTCCGTTTTTATCTCATACGTTAAGAACGATATACCAGAGTGTATCAAAACATCTTATAGATAGGCATGAGTTTGCATTCACAAGGGTGCTTAAAATTATCTATAAGTATCTCAAAGCCAGTATTTATGACATTTTTATATTTATTTCCCGATAAATTATTGACAATGTCAGATTATTAGGATACACTAGTGT
>DAICZM010000703.1 GCA_027311145.1 Ktedonobacterales bacterium | reverse complement strand
AATGCCGCCTCAATGCCACCAACAGAACTCACCGCATAGAAAGCACGCTCGATATCCAGACCACTCATGACTACTTTATAGCCCTGATCGACAACGCCCAAGACCTGTTCGTCTGGCACAAAAGCATCCTCGAAAACCAGTTCACCCGTTGGTGAGCCATGCATACCCACCTTTTGCAGTTTGCGCGCGACATGAAACCCTGGTGTGCTGGTTTCAAAAATGAAAGCCGTAATGCCACGACTCCCTGCCTCGAGCTTCGTCTTGGTATACAGCACCATCACATCAGCAATTGGGCCATTCGTAATAAACACTTTAGAGCCATTAATGAAATAACCGCCGGCAACCTTACGCGCAGTTGTGCGAATGCCCATCGCATCTGAGCCAGCGTTGGGTTCGGTCAAAGCGAGTGCGCCAATCATTTCAGCACGTGCCAGTTTTGGCAGATATTGCTGCTTCTGCTGCTCTGTCCCATTGCGCAATATATTGTGCGCACAGAGATTGAGATGTGCCCCAAAAGACATCGAGATGGCACTATTGGCGCGGCCAATGCCACGTGCCACTAATGCGGCCATCAAAAAATCGCCGCCACTCCCACCGTACTCTTCAGGGATCGCAATACCTGTATAGCCCTGCGCTGCGAGACGCCCCCACAGCCAAGGAGGAAACTCGTCGTCGCGCTCAATCTCGGCATTATGGGGGCGAACCTCATCACGGGCAAAAGCAAAGGCACTTTCATAAGCAAGTTGATGCTCTTCAGGTAGTTCAAAATCCATCACGTCAGTCCTTTCTGACCATCTTTGACACCATGAATAGGCGAACTGTCGCTGGCTTCATCGCACAGAACGGCTTCCTAGCCTATGCTCAGTGTACGTTGCTAGCCATGCAGATAGCAAGTGATGCAGTGATGGGTAGGAAGCTCACGCGGGTTTGTATTGCACACGCCCATATTGTGAGAGCGCAATGCCGCCCAACGTGACCGTTGCACTCATCCATTGTAGCAGCGATAACTCTTCATGGAGTAGCACGGTTGCCAGTACCACACCCAGAATTGAAGGCAGATAGCCGTAAATCGTCATGCGCACCACGCCAATATGCGCAACCCCATAGTTCCAGAGCAAATTCGTGGTTGCCGTCGCCCCCAGGCCCGTGAAAAGGAGTGCGCCCCAGACAAGCAGCGGGAGATGAACCCAGGCCACCATCTTGACATCGCTTGCCCCTAGTGGAAAAAGAAAAAACATGCCAACAACCACTGTCCAGGTGGTCGTGCGTAGCGATGAATAGTGCTTCAGCAAGTCTTTATTGAGAAGCGGCATCGCACCGCCAATCATGCCTGCCGTGAACACCAACATAATGCCCAGCACACTGGTTGCCGTCATGACCACCGCAAAGCCTTGTCCCAGCACAACACCGAGCATACCAAGACAAGCCAGCACAACCACGGCAGAACGGACTCATGATTGGAAGCAATCCCGGAATCTCGCTGGCAGACCTCGACGCATCCGTCCTGAACGAGCTGTGCAATCAGGTCAGGGAATCCGTATTCTTGAAAGC
>DAICZM010000702.1 GCA_027311145.1 Ktedonobacterales bacterium | reverse complement strand
ATGCTGGTTGGCTTGCAAGGCTCCGGTAAAACCACGACGGCGGCCAAACTGGCAAAATATCTGCTGAAACAGGGTCAACGTCCTCTCTTGGTTGCGGCAGATATGTATCGCCCTGCTGCAGTTACCCAGCTCAAAACACTGGGCAAACAGATATCTGTGCCTGTCTATGCAGAGCCTGCCGGAGCCGACCCTGTCGAAATCTGTCTCCACTCGCTCGCGTATGCGCGTGAACAGGCCTGTACGGTGGTCATTCTCGACACAGCGGGCCGTCTTAACATCGACGAGCGCATGATGAGTGAGGTGCGTAACATTCGGGAACTCGTGCATCCTCGCGAGGTTCTGCTGATTGCCGATGCCATGACGGGTCAAGAAGCGGTTCGTGTGGCCGATGACTTTAATAAGGCACTGACGTTGACGGGCCTGATTTTGACCAAGATGGATGGCGATGCTCGCGGTGGTGCGGCTCTCTCGATCCGCTCCGTCACAGGTGTGCCGATCAAATTCATGACCTTGGGCGAAAAGCTGGACGCACTGGAGCCGTTTTACCCTGACCGCCTTGCTTCACGTATCTTAGGGATGGGCGACGTGCTTTCGCTGATCGAACGCGCACAGGAAGTGATTGACGAGGAAGAGGCTCTGAAGGCGCAAGAGAAGCTCAAACAGGGCAAGTTCGATCTAGAGGATTTTCTCTCTTCTATGCGCCAACTCAAGCGCATTGGTCCATTGCGGCAAGTCATGGAAATGCTTCCTGGCATGAACAAACTAACGGATATGCCGGAAGTGGAAGAGGCTTTGGAAGGGGACCATCTAAAGTATATTGAGGCGATTATTCTTTCGATGACGCTACAGGAGCGACGTAATCCAGACATTATCAATGGTAGTCGCCGCAAACGCATCGCCAATGGAAGCGGCACAAGCGTGCAGGAAGTCAATCAACTGCTTGAGCAGTTTGATGAGATGCGCACGATGATCCGCCAGGTTAGCACAGGCAAGGGGCCCTGGGCGCAGATGATGCGGCAGTATGGTGGCAATGCGGGCATCCCCGGCATGCCAGCACTGCCAAGTGGCTCTGCGTTACCCGGCACTCCACATCCTGGTGGAGGCAAAAAGACAGGTAAAGCCGCTCGTAAAGAGAAACGCAAGCAGAAAGCCAAAAGTGGAAGGAGATAATCTCCTATGTATCTATCCCGTCGGGGAACACGTGTGTTACGAGCAGGACAGATGCTACTTGCCATCCTGCTCTTACTTAGTCTGACCGCAGTGTTAAGCGCGTGTGGCGGCAATTCACAATTGCAGCAACAGGCCGCGCAAAACAAAACGCAACTCGATCATCTGTTGCAGCAAGCACAAACCACAGGTGTTCCTCTCTCATTTTTACAACCGCTGTATGCGCAAGAACAGCAGATTAGTAATACCAATGCACCTTTTGGCTTGTTCAATAGCCAGGCCGTCGATCTCTATTATCAGAACCTGGCTACGCGCTATGCGCAACTGCAAGTTCAGGTCCAGGGTGTGATGATTACAACGACTGCGCAATATCAAAGTCAGGCTC
>DAICZM010000701.1 GCA_027311145.1 Ktedonobacterales bacterium | reverse complement strand
CTATTGTGATTATGTTATGGTATACCCGTTCTTCTTGTATGGACCGATGGGTTGATGATAGTATTTTGCGACAGCGCATCATCGTGGCCATCTTAGATGTAGTACGCATAAGCATAACAACCCGTCACGAGAGGGGAAAAATGGCCAATAGTGAGAAAAAGCAATAGGGCGACCTTGATAGTCGCCCTATTGGCTGTTGTTGCATTTTATGTATCTATCGATATCTGAGCTTCAGACGCACTCACGCAAGGATGCGCCGCTACTAATACCACGCAGTTTCATCAGCGCGACCACCTCAAGTTGGCGTACACGCTCACGAGAGATGCCAAGTTCTTTGCCAACCTCAAGAAGTGTGCGGCTGTGGCCATCCCCAATGCCATAGCGCAGGGTGATGACGGCACGCTCACGCGCTGTAAGGAGAACGAGGGCACGGTGCAACTCTTCACCAAGCAGATGTTGTGAAGCGGTATCAGCGGGAGCGGGCGTTGTGCAATCTTCTAACGTATCAGAGAGCGAATAGCGAGCATCTTCATCAACAGGGGCATCGAGCGAGACTGGTTGTTCGATCACGCTCAACAAATCGATGACTTCATTTACGTCAATATTACATGCGGCCGCAATCTGCTCCGGCAATGGATCGAGACCATTCTCCTGCGAGAGCTGCGCGGCAACACGGCGAACTTTGCGCAGGCGGGTCGCGACATGCTCCGGTAGATGAATCAAACGCGATTGCTCGCCGGCGGCACGACTAACGGCCTGACGAATCCACCAGGTGGCATATGTGCCAAAGTGGCAACCACGTTGATAGTCAAATTTCTCAGCTGCGCGCATGAGTCCCATATTGCCTTCTTGGATCAAGTCAATCAGTGGAACTCCCGTGCTGGTATAGCGGCGGGCAATCGCAATTACAAGGCGCAGATTAGACTCGATCAGGCAACGGCGAGCCTCGGCATCCCCGATAGCAGCGCGGCGTGCCAGCTCTTTCTCTTCGTCATGCGTCAAAAGGCCAAGTCCGCGAATATCTCGCAGGTAGCTCTGAAAAGCATCTTCAGCACCTGTGGCTATGCGCGTTGATCCTGCCGCCGCACGCGGTGAACGAGAGTGAATTTCTACCAGGATATTTTCCTCACTGCCTTCTTCTTCACTTTCGATGAAAAGGTCGGAGGGTTCATCCGGTAGCACTGCTACCTCTACTAACGGTTCTGTTGTACGGCGGGGTGTTTCCTCAATAGAGGTCTGCTTCAGATCAATATCAAAATCAGGCAGACTAGCAGAGGAAAACATCTCTATTTTATCTGGTGTCAGCATGGTCCTACGAGCGTTGCTGACGGGATGAATGATCGCCATGATTCCACGCTCCCTTCAGGAAATCTACCGACAAGATCAGCGTCGGCCTTTGCATGGCCTCGTGGTCAGCACGGACAGGCTCTAGACATGTTAGTGCCGATATCTCCATAAGAACTCCTGAGTATCTGTACTAAGTATAGAGAGTCAGTACATCTATCACATCGGGTAATTACCTTATATCCAATCAGGTTCCAACCCTATTTTTATC
>DAICZM010000700.1 GCA_027311145.1 Ktedonobacterales bacterium | reverse complement strand
CACGGACAGATAGGTTTGCCAATCACCTTTGGCTTCAAAACCGCCATCTGGGCGATGGAAGTACAACGTCATCGTCAACGGCTGGCCGAGCTTGGGCCACGTCTCGCAGTCGGACAACTTGCCGGTGGGGTTGGCAGCCTTTCTTCGCTAGGACCACGTGCCTTAGCTTTACAAAAACACTTCCTGGCAAAGCTCGCTTTGAACCCGCCCACTATTTCCTGGACAACTTCGCGTGACACACTGGCCGAATGGTTCAGCTTGCTCACGTTGATTGCCTCCACTGGCGATAAAATCGGACATGAGGTCTACAACCTTCAACGTACTGAGATCAATGAAGTCAGCGAGAAATTTGTAGCAGGCACTGTTGGCAGTATCACCATGCCGCATAAGCGCAATCCCGAAATTGCCGAACATCTGGGCACACTGGCACGAATTATTCGTCACAATACGGCCTTGATCTTTGAAAGTCTCGTTCACGATCACGAACGCGATGGCCGCTCATGGAAAGCTGAATGGGCTGTTCTGGCCGAGACATGCCTTGCGGCTGGAAAACTGTTGGGATTACTGCGCACGATGACGGGCAATCTCGAAATTCATGCTGATCGGATGCAGGCCAACCTGGAAGCCACTGGCGGTTTTGTCCTTTCTGAGGCACTGATGCTCACACTGGCAGCGCACATGGGCAAACAGAGCGCACATACGCTTGTTTATGAAATTGCAATGGCTGCGCAAAGTAATGGGCGTAGTTTCAAAGAGGCAGTTCTGGAGCATCCGCAGATGCGGACGTATCTGTCATCCGGGGAGCTTGAAGCACTGTTCGACTATCGACGGCATACCGGGCAATGCGTGGCGATGGTTGACCAGGTTTTAACAGCACTGAGGAACAACAATGAAACTATCTGAAAACCATGAACACATATGGCATACTATCCCACGTGTTCCGCTCGGTTTTTGGCCAACGCCATTGCAAGAAGCATCTCGATTGGCAGCCGCCATTGCAGGACCAACGCTGTGGATCAAACGCGACGATCTCACTGGTTTTGGCTTTGGGGGGAATAAGATACGCGGTCTAGAATTTCTGATGGCGGAGGCTCTGGCACAACAAGCCGATAGTGTGATAACGGGAGCGGGACCTCAATCTAACTCTGTACGAGCGACAACGGCAGCCGCAGTTCATGCAGGGATGAAGATGGTTGTGGTGTATTCAGGGACACCGTTGGACAACATTGAGGGCAATTATCGCCTGGTACGCCTGCTAGGGGCAGAGGTACGCTTTACTGGAGACCCTGACCGATCTTCAGTGGACGCGTATATCGAAACATGCGCAGCAGAATTACGGAGCAATGGGGGTCGCCCTTATGTGATTCCACGTGGCGGAGCCAATACACTTGGGGCACTTGGCTATGTACGAGCAGCCTACGAACTAGCAGAACAATGTGCGGCCCAAAACATCGCTCCCGACGTGCTTGTCCTGGCACCAGGCTCCTGTGGGACACAAGCAGGCTTACTGGCAGGTGTCCACGCGCTCGGTCTTCCCTGGCGTCTGTAGGGCTTTACCGTAAGT
>DAICZM010000006.1 GCA_027311145.1 Ktedonobacterales bacterium | reverse complement strand
TAACCATGCTGTACAGAGTTGTTTCATGATGTGAGCTTCTTCATGACGGTGAGCGATAAACGTTCCCAATGGGAGAGCTTTGAGGAAGGGTATCTTGACAAAAGGCAGCGTTTGCGTGTCAACGATCTCGTTGCAAGTATAATCGATATAATCGACTTCAATCCCTTCTTCGATATAATAGACAGGGAGCAAGGCAGAAACTTGTGCGAGATGGCTCTGGCTAAAAAGGCTAATCTCCTGGTAACGCTTGCGAATGTCAAGTGGTGGACGGCGACCTGTAGAGCGGTTAGAGCAAAAACAACGGATCATCCAATCGCCTACGCGATACATGTTGGAGTAGAGGTTTGCTCCACCATAGCGGCGAATACCCAGGTGATCTTCAGAGAGTTGTCCATTGCGAATATCAGGGTCCGTGACCGTTTCGGCTCGATTCAGTATTGCTTGATCGTAATCTTCAGGTGTGGGCCAGATAAAAGGAAGTGATGCCATTGTTGCTGTCACCTACAACTCTCTATACGTTTTTTTGTTGTGTGTGTTTATGACGTATGGGCCTAGAGTGAAATGACTAGTGCTGTCACATCGTCATCTTCCATACGTCCACTTTTGCGTTCTGCTTTCATCAAATCGCAAAAACGCTGTTGATCCATATTGTAGAGCAACGGAATCCAGTCGTGCTGGCCGTGCAGGAGTTGCGCGATGAGCCATTTTGCTAGTGCGTCGGACGTAAGTAGGATGAAGTCACCCGTCTCGCCCTTGAATGTGCCATGCCAGGGAAGGTCTTGCAGGCGTTGCCAGGTGCGTGTGATGCGCTCTTTGGTACTGGGCAAGGTCTGTGGCGTACTGCCAAATTCTTCTGGTTGTGTATGTGGAAAGGCTCTGTACTGCCATGCTTGTTGGTTTGTCGAGGGGGGATGCAGCAAGAAAAAGTTACTATCACCGATGGCGACCACTTCAATCTGCGTATGTTCTCCCTGCTCAGTTTTACTTGTGAACAGTGTGCAACCAACGAGCGTACTTTGCGCACCTTTATAGAGTTGTTCGCTCCAATCGCGCACCATCTTGCGGTTGGCATCAGGAATCCATTTAGTGGAAACCCATTCATGCCATGTATCACTACAAGCTTGTAGCCATGTGGCGAATTCGGTCTCGCTTTGTAGTTGACCGCGATGGTTTACAAAATGATGAGCGAGAATTTGCGCCCAGCGTGCCGGCAGGAAACTCTGAGACACGCCATCAGTAACGGCGTAACGGGATTGTCGATCATTGAAGTCGAAACTGTCTTCACAGCGTTCTGTTGGCTCATCACCTTTGGGAAGCAAGTAACAAAAGAAGCGTCCCGTTGGGCTGCTATATTTATAACCTGGTTCTGTGATGGGCGGCGTGAGTACAACGCGCTCACTTGTAGAAGCTGTCGCAGTTATTATTGGCATGTCCGTTTTATACGCGGGTTCGGCTGAAGGCGGTCTTAGCACAAGACGTTCTGCCGATAACGATGGTGCGGAAGTTACTGGGGAAGATGGAGCTGACGGCGTTTCATCGTCTTTATTGGTGGCATTGGGTTGCCCAACCGTTCTTGGCGGGGTAAGAATAAGCTTGTGATCGGCGGTTTTCCCCTGCTTCGGAGTCACAGGCGACTGTGATGTATCGCTAGATGAGGTAGGTCGGCGATCGAGCCATAAAAACAGTGGTACTAGACAGCCGGCACTGATGAACAGTGAGATCATCACGGTAGATTGGTCGCCATGGTAGAACATAATAATCAAAAACTCAAAGATCAGTGTTAGGGCTATGAGGGATATCCCCGTTGGATTTGTCCATTTGGATAACGTGGCAACAGAAATTTTTGGATGCATGGCTATGCTCCTGTCACTGCCTGCCCGAAGGTTCCCCAGCGAAGAAACTTGATGAGGATATCGGCGTCGGCATTATAAACGAAGCAACGTGCGTCAGGGGAAATGGAGCGATGGCTCAATTCGCTTGCTCCCTGGCGTAGCGATTCGGGGATGAGACTGCTCATTTCAAACATTTTGCGGGCGAGGCCATGTGCGTCGAGATGCTCAACTTCGCTGATCTGGCTGGGGAAAATGCAGGGGCGGCCCATCTCTTTGGTGAAGTGGCAGTTGAAGATGAGCGTATCGCCCTGCGTGGTTCCTTCCAGACGAAGCTGCTGAGTGGCTTCTAATGGGTCAGCTCCGCCGTTGTCCTGGGCATCGGTGATGTTGATGACGATGGGTGGAAAACACTCGTTACGTAGAGCTTGAAAGATGGGTGGGTTGCTTACGCTCAATTCTGGTGGTGAAGAGAGCCATCCCTGGACAATGCGCGTGGCATTCTGGAATGCGAGTGCCATCTGCGTGTTGCCCTGGGTAGTCGGCTGAATCCAGATGGGGCGTTTTTCTATCCACCGTCGCTCCTTTCCTGTGCGACTGCGTACCACCCGTTGTACCTGTACTGTGGCAAGTGGATGATCTGCTAGCGTAGGAATATCAATTGGTTGATCAGTCTGGCCTAGCAGGGGATAGACGGTATCATTATAACCAAGAACACTCAGATAGGCATATTTTTTGCGCACACTGGGATCGAATTCGTCAAAGCCCGCTTTGTTAATCATTTCCAGGATGATCGTGTTAATCGCGGCGGTGGCGACCTCAGCTTTTGACTGTTTTAGGCTGGGTATCAATTCAAACATTGAGCCGGATTGATCGAGCAAGATCACAAACAAGCCCGGATATTGTCGTGTCAGCCGCCGTGTATACAGAGTATTGGGAAGGGTGTTCATTACAATCATCCTCGCGATCTGTCTCTGAGATGTGCGTTACATTTGGCTGGATTCGCAAACATAAAATGAGTATCTGAATCTAGTATATACTTTTTTTACGAATTTTTGTAGAGACAATTTACTACTCACGCAAAATTTATTGCTATTAGTCAGACTACTGCGATGTTGCCTATGAAACAAGCGATATCATGGCAAGAGAACCGCACATGGCATTGCTTATTTTCTATAATAAAGTACGTTCTCTATGTCACAAAGTTGAAGTAAAAAAACGCAACCATTCCATTGTAATATAACTGAAAAAATGTTGCAAGACAGAAAATCAGATAGATATGAAAAATTCCTACAGGATATCTTGCGCCGTGTGTTAAAAATGTCTATACTAAAGAAATTGATGAGCCGCGTTGTATATGATAAATGCTGAAGAGTGTATGTATGCCAGAAAACGATCACAATACAATAGCATCGCCGCCTCGCTGGCTGTTGCGCGTAAGTAAATCTATCTATACGTGGTACAAGCCTCGGCGAGACCTCATCTTTAATATTGTGGTAGTAACAGGTATTATCGGTGTGGTTGTCGGTCTTATCTCTGGTATTTTGTTATTGCCAATCAATGCCTCGCTTGGAGATACCAAACTGGCCCAATTGCTGCATTTTCTTCTCGGTACGCCGCTTTTCCTGGTTTCAGAAAGCAGTCTTTTCATCATTTTTACGCTCTGTGGTGTCATTATCCGTTTGGGTAGTTTTGGCCAAGATTATTTGGACGTGCTGGCAAAACCACAACCCCTATTACCGCCCCCAACCACGCAACTGCTCCCACCTCTGAATGGTATGCAAGATGATATTGGTGTGCAATACCTTTTGTCGCTCAAAGACCAGTTGCTTCCTGATCTGCTCTTCAAGAAACTTCCTGCTTCGCTGGTGCCAACGCTCTTACTCAATCAGCGTAAGCCTGATCTAAGCGATCTTTTTATCATGCCAGACTTTTTCCAGTTCCCGCCCGATATTGGCACTACTATTCAAGAGCTGGCAAGCGAAAGTGGGACCCGTGAACTGGAAGGTCTCCCACAGATGCGTGCCTATGAAGCCTTTGTGCAGAATGCACCACGCATATCCTTAGATTATATCTGGCAGCAGATGACAAAAGATCATCCCGTTGCTGTGATTCAAGGCTTCTCACACGTGGGGAAAAGCACTCTACTTGCTCGTCTGGTTTTACATATGACGCTGCGTGGTCTGGGCCAGCGCGATGAAAAAATGCCAGTAACGCTTAATCCTGTCCTTACACCACTTTATCTCTCTTTGAGTGATTATGCTGAGAAGCTAGATGGTTCCCCAACCCTTTCATTGCGTGACTATCTATCACAAACATTGTCTGAAGCATATAAGCCCGAAATTGTACCCTGGTTTGAGAGCCGTCTACAAAATGGTGCCTGTCTCTTGTTGTTCGATAACTATGATGAAATTCGTGATGAGGGAAAACAGCGCAATGTGCGCGACCGCTTATTACCTTTTATCAATGCGCTCAGGTCACAAGCGCAAAATGCAGAAGCGTATAGCCGTTTTGTGATCGTTACCCGCACGCTTCCAGTGAGTTCTACAGAACAGCGTATTAACAATGCTCCTTACTATTGCATCAGTGAGTGGACACTCGAACAGAGCGAACAGTTTGTCTTACAGTGCCATGGCCTGTATCGTAATGAGGCCGTTGTAAAAATTCGTCGGCTCAATGAAGCCCTGCGTGGACAGTATTATCTGCCCGAAGAGGCACAAGATGTCCTTGCTCTGGCGCGTAATCCTCTTTTACTGACCATGCTGGTTGCGTTACTCAAACAAGGCAAACTACCATCGCAACGTCTTGAGATGTACGAGCTTTTGATGCATCTTTTGTTAGAACGAGAGATGCAAGAAAATCGCAATGAGGGACAAATTGTCAAACGACTTGGCCCACTGGCGTTGGCATTGCAAGAAATGGAACGCGGTCTCACGTATCCCAGTCTGGCACGCAACTATGTTGTCGAGCGTGTCCGACAGAGCTTTGCGGCTGAAGTATCAGGAGCAGAGGCAAGAAAGCTCGCCGGTGATTTTGTGACCACGTGCAATATGGGATGTCTTTTTTCCGCACGTTTGGGAGGCTATCTGGGTTTCTGCCATCCCGCCTTCCAGACGTATGTTGCTGCCCGCTTTTTGTTTGAAAACAAGGTTGCCTCTCTGCTACAAGCACAACCTGAGAATCTTGTCAGAGAGGTGCTGGGCAAACAAGATGCGCACTATCGCGATACACTACAACTTGCGTTTGCGCTGGCTTGTAGAGGGAATGATGGGCACGTGCGTGCTGCCCTTGAGCAACTGTTGCCCCCGCGTGATGATGGATATACAGCGGCAGGTTGGCAGCGACTCTTTTTTGTTGCAGCCTGTCTGATTGAGGCTCAGCCTTCATATCAACCTGATCTTGGCGAGCGTGTTGCCAATGAAATCCTCTATGCTTACAGTATAGCTCAGCAAGAGCGCAATACAGAGATGTGTGAACGGGTCGAGGATATGCTCTTGCGCTGGTTACATAATGTGCCGGAACAAGGTGCTTATGAAGATATTCCGGTTCTTTTCTTGTTGCGTAGAAGCATTATGGGCGAGTTTACTCCTTTCTATCAGCAGATGACACTGCTATTGCTTGTGATGATCGCGCGGCAGATGCTCTCATTTTCGCCGTTAATTTTTGATTGTTTGATACCTCCTTTGTTAACGCTAGCTGATTTACCGCCAGTTGGCAAATATGCACCTCTTCCCAAAGCTGCTTTGCAAGGGCCTGTCAATCTGATGATTGTCGATCTTGCCGTCACGGTGCTGTCGTTCATGGGCATACGGGGGCCTGCCGGTCATCTGTATCTGCATATGGTGCGTGATGAATTCCCCTCTTTCCTGCTCAAACAATCGCTGGCAAGTAGTGTTGCAGGTGATAAAAGGCGTATAGGCATTCTTTTTTTGCCTGTTGCTATTCCACAACGTGAAACCCATTATAAAGCCTATGATGAGCTGATCAAAGATTGGATTGATCTCTGTACTAATTCGGGCATTGCTCTGCCCGGTACTTCAGATGAAGAGCGTGGGCGCACTATCTATCGGGGTTTGTTGGAGAAAGCGGAAGAGGTGCGTTACCCCAGTAGTGTACGGGAGATCATGCAGGATGGGGAAGCTTTACAGCAAACCACATGGGAGCGTACCTGGCAAGTCTTTTTGCTCAAAAGATTAGAGCATGGACCACTTGCTCTCTATCAAGAAGCAATCTGGCTGCATGAAATGATCTTACGTACAGAAGATTTGCGCACCTTATTGATAAGCAGTATCCTGACCCATTATCGCGAAGAAGCCCATCCACGCCGCATTGCTGCTCAACACTTTATCGCTCTCTTAGGTGCATACGCCTGGAGTGCTTCATATTGTCGCTATATCCGTGATATGCTTGATGTTGCTGATCTGCGCGACATCACGGAGGTCAGCGAAAATAATACCGATTATATTCAGCAGATACGTGCGTTGCGTCATCCACGTGCTATGCGTCGTATACGGCGCATTCGCTTGCAAGTAACGTCGATGCAACAACCGAATGGCGTGGACCGACACTTTGTTGGTCTCGAAGCGCGTGATCAAAATTGGTTGAATGACCATCTCACGCCATTGCGACTTCGACAACTCTTGCTGACGAGTGAGGTGGTGCGCATTGCTTGTTGGCGTCTTCTCGTGTTTGCGCAAATCGCTCAGGCAAAGTCGCCGTTTGAAGTCACTGAGTGTCTGGACCTGTTGGCTATCGTGCGTGGGCGTCTGCTTTATGGTATACCCTCTGCACGTCTTGATGAAGACAGAAATCAGCGCGAGTTGCAGGATATTGTGGACGTATTTTTACAAATTGTCTGTGCCTTTGATGATCTTGAAATCAGGGACCTGCTGTTAGAAATCATTCGCTGTATTCCCATTACTGGTGGTAAAAATATTTTGCAAATCGTGCGCATTGCCGACTTTGATTGCCCAGAAGGTGAATGGCATACGAAGATTGTTAATGCCTGTGCCGATACACTGCTGAATGACAATGCCTACGTTCTCCAGCGCGAGGTTCAAGAAATAGGCGAAATCAGGAACTATCGGCAAAAGAGTAGCGTTGCATCAAAGATGGTAGTTGCATTGGATCGTATTATTGCTCGCTATGAGCAACAGAAAGCACATTGAATTGCCTACTCGACGCGCGCCCCTGACTCTGATATAATGAAACTATGGATAATAGAACATAGTTTCAGATACAGATGGAGTGTGCCATGAGGGACCGCCTCGTCTCGCCCAATATGAGCGAAGAGGAACAGCTTATTGAAGGGAGTCTTCGTCCCCACCGTCTGGCGGAGTATATTGGACAAGAGAAGATTAAAGCGAACCTGAGCATTTTGTTGGAGGCGGCACGCCGTCGTAACGAACCCGTCGATCACGTCTTGTTGTATGGTCCTCCCGGTTTGGGCAAAACCACGCTTTGTAACATTATCGCCGCCGAGATGGGTGTCAATATGAAAACGACATCGGGGCCAGCGATTGAACATGCTGGTGATCTCGCCTCGATCCTGACAGGTTTGCAATCCGATGAAGTGTTATTTATCGACGAGATTCACCGTTTAGCACGGGCCGTCGAGGAGCGTCTTTATTCCGCAATGGAAGATTTTGCCCTCGATGTGATGATCGGCAAGGGACCAAGCGCGAAATCGTTGCGTCTTACGCTACCCCGTTTTACTGTCGTGGGTGCGACCACGCGCGTTGGCTCATTGACTGCTCCTCTGCGTTATCGTTTTGGGGCCATCTATCGCTTGGAATACTATGATGCTGCTGCCCTAGAACATATTGTGACGCGCTCGGCTCGTATCCTCAAGATTCCCGCCGAGGCGGATGGTGTGCGCGAGATTGCTGGCCGGGCACGTGGCACGCCGCGTATCGTCAATCGTCTGCTCAAGCGCGTGCGCGACTTTGCGCAGGTGCGCGCGCAAGGCGTCATCACGCACGACGTCGCGAAATCTGCCCTTGATGCTCTAGAGGTCGATGAGATTGGCCTGGATCAGACCGACCGTAATATGCTCTTAACTATCATTCAAAAATTTAATGGCGGCCCCGTTGGACTTGATACGCTTGCCGCCAGTACCAGCGAGGATGCCGAGACGATTGAGGATGTCTATGAACCCTATCTGCTGCAACTTGGCTTTATCGCCCGCACACCGCGCGGACGTATTGCCATGCGCGCTGCCTATCAGCATCTCGGCCTGACGCCACCGGAAAGTGGAGCGACATTGTGGATGACGCCCTGAACATTAGTGATTTTGACTATGACTTGCCGACAGAACTGATCGCGCAGACGCCTATTGAGCCGCGTGATGCCTCACGCTTGATGGTTGTGCAGCGCGCGACAGGCACGATTACCCATCGGCATTTTCGCGATATCGGCGAATTTTTGCGTCCGGGCGACCTGCTGATTGCCAACCAGAGCCGTGTGATCCCAGCCCGCTTGCTCGGCAAACGGGCTGAAACGGGTGGAGCAGTCGAGGTATTGCTGTTGGCTGAGCGTCCAGATCTGGGACGTGACTGTTGGGAGAGCCTTGTGCGTCCTGGTCGTCGCTTGCACGAGGGTGGGCGCATCATCTTTAGCGATAGCGAGGGGCATGCACAACTGCTTGGAGAGATTCTGCAACGCACTGATGCGGGAGGGCGTATCGTGCGCTTCTCTCTGCCTGCACAATTGGGGGGAGAAGCAAGGGAAATAGCAGTAGCCTATCAGGGGCTTTCTCAGGTGCGTGAGCGCATTGATCTGCTGGGCAAAATGCCACTGCCGCCGTATATTCATGAAAAACTGGCTGACCCCGAACGCTATCAGACGGTCTATGCGCGCATCAGTGGTTCGGCTGCCGCACCGACAGCGGGTCTACACTTTACGCCACAGTTGTTAGAGCAGTTGCGGCAACAGGGAGTGCGTGTGGGCTTTGTCACGCTGCACGTGGGCCTGGATACCTTCCGTCCGGTTGAGGTTGAGAAGGTCAACGAGCATAAGATGCACAGCGAAGAGATTTTCCTGGATGCGCCAACCGCTGAATTGATTAACGAGACGCGAAGAGCGGGCGGGCGCGTTATTGCTGTGGGCACTACTTCTGTGCGTGTGTTGGAGAGTGTTGCTAGCTTTTTCAATGGCCGTATCGAAGCCTATCAGGGGCGCACTAGCCTGTTTATCGTGCCTGGAACGCGCTTTCAGGTGGTCGATGCCGTAATTACCAATTTCCACTTGCCTCGCTCCACCCTGCTGCTGCTGATCAGCGCGTTCATGGGCAAAACACTCATGGAAGAAGCCTATCAGGAGGCAATGCGCGAGCAGTACCGTTTCTTCAGCTTTGGAGATGCGATGCTCCTTCTCTAGTAAAAGAGCAAGGCGAGAGCGTGTGGTAATGGTGTGTTTTATCGCCATTACCATGTTTTGTTGAAACACTGCTTAACTTGTACATCCTGCATAGAGGGAATAACCTTGGAAGCAAGCGGATGATCGTTCGCGAAGACACCGATAAGCTGATACTCTCCCCCTTCTAACGAGAACATTTCAATGCTTTTGGTTGCGGGATCAACAAGCCAGTATTCTGCAACGCCAGCACGCGTGTAAGCATCAAATTTCTGGCGGCGATCATAGGTGGCAGTGCCGGGTGATGTGACCTCGACAATCAGATCAGGCGCACCGATAATACGTGCTTCTTGTATTATCTCGAAATGTTCTTTGAGTACGACAACAACGTCTGGTTGGAAAACCATATTGGGTGCAAGTTGTACATCTGTGGGGGGAATAAAAACCTCTCCCAATCCTGTCAGACTTACATAGGTACGTAGGTATGAGGCAATTTCAAAGGTGATTTTTTGATGCCATAAATTGGGTGCTGGCGTCATATATAACACTCCATCCACAAGTTCGTAGCGGTTCCCGTCCTCTGGTAGAGTGGCATAGTTGGCATAGGTCCAGTGGCCCTGCCTGGGTCCAAGCACATGATTGGCACGTGTAGGGGTAATGAAAATCGAAGGTTCTGTTGCTGTCATTGTCATGATTTCTAGCTTCTTTACCATCGTGGGACGCTATGTCGATGGACTAAGTGTAGCATGGATTTTTATAAATATCAATACATACTTATCAACCGATGATCGCATCAACTTCGATTTCTACAAGCATGTCGGGAGAAATAAGGCGGCTGACCTGCACCATGGTGGCGGCGGGGCGTATCTCGCGGAAAAACTCGCCGTGCGCTTTACCAATCTGCTCCCAGTCATCAATATTGATCACATAGATGCGCGTGCGCACGACATCGTGCATACTGGCTCCTACCTGCTCCAATGCGTGCTTGATTGTGCCAAGTGCCTGTTTTGTCTGGAGATAAGGATCACCCACCCCTACGATTTGACCGTGTTCGTCGGTCGCAGTGGTTCCTGCCACATGGATACTATTGCCAACACGCACCGCCCGCGAATAGCCAACAATTGCTTCCCAGGGCGCGCCGCTGGTGATATGTTGTCGTTGCATCGCAAACCCTTCTCGTTCAAGAGCCAAAGCCATGCCCTCTTTGGTAAGCAAGCGTACATGGTTTTTATAAATATGAGAATATACAACGCTCTACGACAGCTTGCATTTGTTAATATATTATAACACAAAGTTCTATTACCTTACCAAATTTCCATGATTTTTTAACCTGAATCATCAGGTTGATGGGCTATTGTTTGTGTGGGAACAGATAGCAGCAGCAAGCTAGAATGGCTTAGCCTTCATTAAGTAGAATTTCGGCTATTACTAGTAATACGCGAGGAAATATTGTCTGTATGTGCTGTAACGCCCGTTGTAAATAGAGCTGTATATTTTGATGTACACGTTAGCTGCGGTGTTATGTGGCACGGGAGTATAGTGAGAAAGGAGCATTGATAGATGCAATTGCGCTACTATGGACAGGTAATACGTCAATGGTTTTGGATGATTCTGCTTATCACCATGTTATGTGCGCTGACTACTTGGGGGATTAGTCGTCAGATGACTCCTGTGTATCAAGCCAGTACGCTTGTTCAGGTCAATGGCAGTGGAGGGACAGATAGTAGTAGTGTGTTTGCCAATCAGGCACTTGCGGTGAGTTATGCGTTGCTGATTACTAGCAATGACGTGTTGCAGCAGGTTGTCCCGCTGGTGCCGGGCGAAACGCTGCCAATGCTACAAGCGAACGTCAGTGCTTCGCCGGATGTGAACACACAGATTATCCAGGTGCGCGCCACTGCCAATACGGCATCACAGGCGGCGATGATTGCAAATGTCGTGGCACAGGTCTTTGTTGCGATGCAGATAGAGAAGACGATCGCTCCCTTACAGCATCAGTCGGACCAGCTGACGCAGTTAATGAGTACTCAAAAGGCACAGATCGATGCCGATCAGGCACAGCTTCTCGCATTGCAGCAAGCCAATGCCACTGTTGCTACTATTGCGCATCAGCGTGATACAGTGAACAACGATGAGGCGACGTATAATGCGACGTTGAATAACTATCAACAAGTCCAATTACAGCTTCTGAAGGCAACCAGTGTAGTCAGTTTGGTGCAAGCAGCAGCTTCTCCTGGAACGCCGATCAGTCCGAAGGTCACATTAAATGTGCTGATCGCAACCGCTCTGGCTCTTTCGCTAGCGGTGGCACTGGCTGTGTTGCTCGACTGGTTAGATACCTCACTAAAAACACCCGAAGATGTGGAGCGATTGGCGAAGCTAACAGCCCTGGGTAGTTTGGCTTGCTATAAACAAGCGGTCTCACCATCTGTATTTGTCGCAACAGAAGACGAACGCACAGGCGAAGTCGAGCGGGACTTTATGACACTTGGACGCGCTGTCTGCTGTCTGTATAGTGGGTATCAGGCGATTCTTGTCACGGCTACGGGTCAGCAAGTTCGTGCGGGTGTAACAACTGTGGCCGCCCATCTGGCGTTTACGCTGGCACGCATGGGTAAACGTGTTTTGCTGATTGATACGAATCTGCGCCGACCCCATCTGCATACGCTATTTCAGCGGCAGAACCAACGTGGACTAACGAATAGTCTGGCAAGCGTCTATCACCTACGTGAAGATATTATTGCAGTGTGGCTGAGCCAGTGGATAACTGCAATTCCCAATCTCTGGTGTATGCCAGCGGGACCTGTGCCAACGCAACCAGCGGATTTGCTTCGTTCACAGGAGTTCCGTGTACTCATGGAATGGCTCTCGGGACAAAGAAGCGTGACCTGCGCGCTGGATTTTGTGATCTTTGATGCGCCGACCTTGAAAGAACATGCGGATACCTTTGCGCTAGCTGCGTTAGCTTCGACCAGTCTTCTTGTCGTAAATGCAGGTAAAGAGCAAGCAGACTCACTCTATGAAGCCAGTGTGTCTCTGGAGCGCATGGGGGCATCAGTGTCTGGTGTGATTCTCAATCGACAACGCGTCTATCACCATACAACTATGCACAGCGAGCCAACACAAACAATGAACGTTGCGCATGGGCAACCATCGACGCCCGTAACTTTTCCAGGCGCACAAATGCCCCGTAGGCCTGCTGACACACCTCCACTGGGGATACGTGGCGTCGAGGTCGGCAGTGGTAGCCGGCTTATCAACCATGGGTTTGAACAAACATCTCAAGCTGCCATGACAACCAGCCCTCAGCATGTGCGTATAGGTCGAGCCGCACTATCTCATAAAAGTAGGCAGTTTGCGAGACCACTAGGAGAACATCCTTTGTCTGATGTGGCTGATATGCGAACACAAGGATGGTAAAGAGATGAGAAAGGCCTATCGGTGGTTTGCTGGAATGGAACCATTCTGGCACAGGTCTCTGTTGAGTGCAATGGCGGCATTGCTAATCGTGTTGATAGCCCTCGTGTGTTCATTTTGCCCCTCACCAATCTTGCTTTTGGCTATCGTGCTTGCCGTGGGTGTGGTTATATGGGCGATACGACGACCGATAGTTGCACTCATGCTGGTCTTTATTGGCACGGGTTTACCTTCCCTACTCTTACCGATACCGGGACATGCGATGCGCCCATTGGAACCAGCATTATTGCTGTGCCTGTGTGTTGTGCTGCTCTATCGCTTACCATTACATCTGCGCTTGTCACATCTGCTCATGTTGCTCTTTCTGGCGATTGCGCTGATCTCCTTTATCCATGTACCTGTCATTACAACTACGCTGACTGCATATGGCGCGGATAAGCGTCTCTATACATTGGTATTAATGGGATTAGCCTTATTTTGTGGCACGTGGCTTGCTTGTGCGATTCGTTCACTCTCGGCGTTTCTGTCCGGCGTGTTATTGGCTAATATCCCGCTCTACCTGATTATGCTGGCACAAACGCTTGGCATCTTGTTGCCATCATTGCTGGAAAATCCCAGTGCGCAGGATCCAATGCAGACATTGGGTCGTTTGTGGGGACCCTTTGATGGCGCAGTCACCCTCGGCTTGTATCTCACCAATCTATTTGCGCTCGCACTCAGTTGCTGGTTGTTGGGTGTACGCAGGCGAGAACGCTTCATCGGAGCGGTTATGATGCTGGCTACCGGCTTGGGTATTGTTGCATCTGGCACGCGAAATGCTGCCCTTGCTGCTTTGTTCATGTTCTTGCTGGCCTTGCTCATCACACGCCGTTTTAAATTACTACTCATCATGGTAGTTTTGATGATTATGCCAGTATTGCTGGCCCCGAGTAATTTGCTGGCCCGTTTTATGCATGATGCCTCATCAACCAGCAATCGCCTATTTCTCTGGCAAATTGCGCTCAAGCTGATTCAGACGCATTTCTGGATTGGCATTGGCCTGCAACAATTTCCGACCTATTATGCTCAACTGATTGTTAGTCAGGCCAATATGCTCAATCCAGAAGGCATCAGTGTACATAATCAGTATCTCGAACTGGCAATGGAAAGTGGGATATCTTGGCTGGTGGTGGGTGTTCTCTTGCTACTGAGTCTTGTTGCGGTTTGCTGGCGTGCGTATCGCAAGGCTGGAAGTGAGTTGCGTGTATTGTTGCTGGCAACATTATTGGCCCTGTTTGCCACGTTGTTCACAGGCTTTTTTGATGTTCCCCTTGATAAAACAGAAGAATGCATATTTTTGTTTTTGCTTGCAGGTCTAGTGCTTGGTCAGGTCGAGCATCAGCGGCAACCATCCCCTCGGCTACGACCCCAAGTGGCACACCGGGTACTATCCACAGATAGTCATAGTAGTGGGCAACAAACAGTTATGCCTGTTGCCAATACACGCCGAACAGGCCGCTCCATTCTCACACAGTTACTCTCCTGGGGTGTTGCTGTCCCACTACTGTTGCCCGCAACAGCTTTGTTAGCCCGTTATTTAGGGCCAGTACGCTACGGCGAGTATAGCATGGTAATGCCATTTCTGGCTGTTTTTGCCCTGCTTACGGGCACTGGTATGGACCCGTTGATCGTGCGTCGTCTGAGCCGTAGCCCGCGCCATCATTGGGGCAATATCCTGGGTGAAACGGTTGGAACCCGTTTTTTGTGTACTCTGTGCAGTTTCCTGTGCGCCTTGCTCTGCATCTATGTGTTGCCCTTACCAGGTGAGCAACGTATGCTTTTGCTGATGGGAAGTAGTTCGCTCTTCTTCAGTTATTCATTCAATGGCCTGCGCACAATTTATGAACATGGATTTCGTGCCGAAGAGTATATCTGGCCCGTCTCGCTGTTAGAAACGTTAAACCGCATCGCAACGGCACTCTTGATTTTCGGTGCTGTGTGGTTACATTTCTCACTGTTGAGTGTCTATGCTCTCCTGCTTTACTCGGATATTCCGTTTTGTCTGACGCTGATGATGCTGGCACGAAGGCGTTTCCGCTTGCGAGTACGCTTTGATCCCGCCAGTATGTATGCTCTCCTGCGTGCCAGTTTACCCCTGAGTGGTTACAATATCATGACACTGCTCTCTGGTCAAGCAGATATGTTGTTGTTAGTGCTACTTTCTGATGCCCATCATGTGGGACTCTACGCGCTGGCATCGCGTATCACAGACCCGCTCTTGGCGGTCGCGCTGGCTTATACAGGTGGACTCTATCCACTTTTCTGTAAGCAAGTCAGTGAGGGGAAGCAGTTTTTCGCCACTGTTTACTATGAAGGCGTGCGGATTATGGCTCTTGTCCTATTGCCGCTAGCATTGCTGATCAGTGCAAAAGCGGAATTGATTGTGCTATTGCTAGGTGGTGAGCAGTTCCGTGCAGCTGCGTTGCTCGTCCAATTGTTGGTCTGGACAATGCTAGCAACATTTTTTTGTCAATTCGCCGTGCGGGCAAGTATGGCTGTCAATGTAGAACGATCTATTCCTGTTGTCACTGCGATCTCAGCAGCGGCGAATCTATTGCTCAATTTACTGCTTATCCCACTCTGGCAAGGTGTGGGGGCCGGCATTGCCGCTTTGCTTAGTGAATGTATTGGCTGTGTTCTTTTCATGATTTTGCTACGGCCCTTTGTCTCATCTACACGCACATTGAGCATCCTCATCCGTGTAATGGTGGGAAATAGCGCGGCTCTGGTGTTGTTGCTTTGGCAACCGCTACTGCCCTGGTTTTTTGTCGTGCCGTTGACAGTTTTATGCTCACTATGTGGTTATCTGTTGGTGCGCGTTTTGACATGGCAAGAGCTTCGCTTTATTGCGTACTCTATCCTAAAACGTCGTGTGTTTAGGCAAACGACGACACCACAAGGAACTCTTGCTTGGTCAGCAACATGGGATATCGCGGAGCGGCCAACGGCGGTTTTGCCGCGTATCCAGATGAGAATGCAGGTCTAAAAGTGGAAAAGGTGATGTGATGTAATGAGAGTTGCTATCGATCTTTTAATTGCCGAGAAGGAACCGGGCGGTATGCTCTTTGCAGCACAGGCTTTGCTGGAAGGGCTGACCCGTATTGAGTCCGAGCATGAGTATGTACTTATCACCGCACAACCGCGTGCCTATCAGGCACTTGTGGCACGATCAAATATACGGATGTATCCGGTACATTTATACTCACGGCGTGGGTTGCTTATTCAGCACCAACTCTGGTTGCCAGATATTTTGCAGCGTGTACGTCCTGACCTTTTGCATGTACCAACCTTTGTCGCACCGATTGGATGGCATGGCCCTCTGGTCATCACGGTTCATGATCTCGCTTTTTTGCACGCTGATCAGGCCTTGCCTTCATATGTGCGCCTGTATTGGCAGTATCTCTTGCGTGAAAGCGTGCGACGTGCGCAATGCGTGATAGCAGTTTCAGAGAAGACACGTGCAGAACTTATCAACTCTTGGTCTGTTGAGGATGAGCGGATATTTCTTGTTCACAATGCGCAACGCTATAGTTGTGAGGCGTGTGCCCGTGCGACCTGTGCAGTTTATCGGCAGGCAGTGCAAAAAAGTGCCGTTACAGATACGGATATGGTGAGTGTGATCTTATAAAAGGGAAAGAAGAGTTTATGTTACAGGAAAAATATGGCACGGAAAAAAGTAGGGCAATGTCAATTGTTCCTGATGAGGAGACAGCAGCGTATAGTGGGCCATTCATCCTGGAGGTGATACGCCAACCTGCTGAAGTTGCTCATGTTATTGACGAATGGCATACGCTGCTAGCACAACTTGAGCGTGTGACCTGTTTCGCTTCTCCTGAATGGTTGCTTGCATGGTGGCACTACTTTGGTTCTCATTCGCGCCTCTATATTATTGTATTGCGCGTTCCTGAAGCAGCCGGGACAAAACTGGTAGGCATTGTGCCATTCCAGATCGACCTGTGGGGGCATTTTCCGCTACGTGTGCGCGTGATACGCTGGCTTGGACAAAGTAACGGGGCATTGACTGACACGTTGGGGGCATTTTTTGCAACTGGGTATGAGCAGGTTGGCATGCAGGCTGCATTGACCTATCTCTCTACCCACTGCGATGAGTGGGATATGCTCGCACTAGCGCGCACACCTGTTCAGTATGTACAAACGTTGACGCTCTGGGCGCGACAGTTCGGCTCTATCGTACACGTTCTTGATACTGTTGGCTGGCTCTCGATTCAACTGTCGTCTACCTGGGAAAGCTATCAAAGCACGCTCAGTAAGAATTTACGCAGCAATCTTCCACGCTATCGCAACCGCCTTCTGCGCGATGGCCATCGTGCTGCATTTATAACGCTGACGGAGCCACAGGCTCTTATAGAAGCATTACCACAGTTTTTTGTCTTGCATCGTCAGCGTGCCCTGGCAGAGCAGATGAAGCATCATAGCGACTATTTTTCCTCCGCCGATAGTCGTGCTTTTCTCGCACATATCGTGTCAGTGTTGGCACAACAGCACCGTTGCGCGCTGATGCAGATGCTGATTGATGATACGGTAGTCGCTATGCAGCTTTTGCTATTGCAAGAACAAAGTGTCTCACTCTACTTTTCTGGCTTTGACCCACAATGGAGCCGCTATAGTGTGATGATGTTGACCACGCGGGCCAGCCTCGAATATGTGATAGCGCACGGATATCGTTGGGTTGACTTGACGGCTGGCGGGGGCAGTCAGGCGAAACGGCAATGGGGCAATGAAGAGCGAGTTGTCCACTATATTGCTCTAGCTCGCCCTACATTGCAAGGCTATAGTGGTATCTGGGGCATGCGGGTCTGGCATTACATGCAAAACTATCTTCTAGAAGACATACAAAAATGCTGTAAAGCTGCATTATCTCTTTTTAATAGAAAGAAGGTATAAAATATGCGTGTTCTTGTGTTTGGGGTTGATGGTCTGGCATTTCGTATTATCAAGCCAATGATGCAGGCCGGCTACTTACCTCATTTTCAAGCTTTGACCCGTGAGGGAGTAGAAGCGGTATTGGAGTCGAACTATCCCCCGCTCACACCGCCCGCCTGGATGTCGCTTGTTACTGGCTTGAAACCCGCTCGGCATGGTGTCTACGACTTTTGGGAATACAATGAGCAGGGAACTGGCAGGTTAGTAACACATCGTAGAGCTGGCAAGGCAATCTGGAACCTGCTCAGTGAATATGGCAAGCGCGTCATAGTCGTCAATGTTCCTCTGACCTACCCACCGGAGCCGATCAATGGCATCATGGTGAGCGGTATTCAGGGTAGCAGCGAGCGCGGCAATTGTACCTATCCAGCCGCCTTTCGCGAGGAGCTATTTGCTCATGTGCCTCGCTATCGGATTGATGTGGATGTCACTGCTGTTCTCCATGGTCATCTCACGCCTGGACAGGCTGCTGTACAGTTGATTGAACAGCGGATTGCCCTGATGCGCTACCTTTTAAGCGAAAAGGCCTGGGATTTTGCCTTTATCACCTTTTGTGCTGCTGATTATCTACAACACCTGTGTTGGGAAGAGATCATGGCACTGCAACCCGCCTTGATGCGCTATTATCAACTCCTCGATGACGCACTGGGACTGGCCCGTAGCCTGCTGGGGAGCGATGGCTCTCTCTTTGTCGTTTCGGATCATGGTTTTCAGGGGGCACACACAAAATTTGCGATCAACGAATATCTTCTACGTCAACATTGTTTTCAATCTATTGAGAGAGGCCAATACTATTATTCTCTTGCCGATGCGTGGGGGAAAAATATGCTGAACCATATGGGGCTTTTGGAGCGTGGACGTGCACTTAAGCAGCGTGTTGTGCATAAACGTGGGCAATCACTAACGAAGGTGCAACCCTATCTGACGCGCCAGCAGCAGCAGGCAGCAGGCGTCAGTGTTGCCTCGTGGTCAAGTTCGTCGGGCGCATTTGCAGATATCTGTATCACGCGCTCCCTTTCCGCCCAACAGATGGCCGACCTGCGTGGCTCATTATTGGCCTTGCGTGATCCGACCAATGGGCGACAATTGGTTGCCAACATCTACGGAACAGAGGTATTTGGGCAGGGGCCGTTTCAGCCCACCGATAAGCATCTTTTGCTGTTGCCCAACGAGGGCTACACCTTCACGCCCGCTATTGGGCAACCCTGGCTCTGGAATCGGGAACGGCATCTTTTGGGAACGCATCAGAAAGATGGTGTCTTGTATGCCTGTGGCCCTACGATCAAACATGGTCAGCAGGTTGCACCCACAGCGATATATGACCTTGTTCCAACGATCTTGCGCATTATGCACCTCCCACTGCCTGATGAGCTTGATGGACAGGTCATTGATGATCTGTTTATTGATGCCGTCAAGGACGAGTGAGACCATAGCAGTCCGACGCTCGTTGCGCAAAAGCTCAAACGGCTTACAGTTTGCGGCTCAGAAAGCCCCGTCTTTCAAGCGAGGGATGAATGAGCGTTCCTTGTTGGGGTATCCTGGTGGGGTGAATGTTGAAACAGTACTGTGTACTTGCTATACTAGTACTATGAGTACAGAAAAGACAGAAAAGAAAGAGACGACCATCAATACGCGCTATCCGGCTGATGTCTACGAAGCCGTCAAGCAATTGGCGCATGAGGACAGTCGTTCATTCAACAACATGGTCATGTTTGAGACAGTATATCCAGGCGCATAAAGAGGGGCGAAGCAAGTAGTGTGATGATCTACGAGTGCAAGCTACAGGGCAGCAAGGCGCAATACGCCGCCATTGAAGAGGCTATACAGGTGACTCAGTTTATCCGTAACAAAGCCGTGCGCCTGTGGATGGAGACTCGTGGCATCACCCGCAATGTGTTGAAATCCTTGCCCAACGACGCTACCGCGTCTACGCTTCGCGTCAGGGCAGGAAAGAAGGACCTCCAATGCTACTGTGCCGTGCTCGCAAAAGAGTATGTCTTTGCCGCACGTCTCAACTCCCAGGCTCGTCAAGCGGCAGCTGACCGTGCGTGGTCTGCGATCAGTCACTTCTACGACAACTGCAAGAGCAAGAAACCAGACAAGAAGGGTTATCCCAGGTTTCAACATGACAATCGGTCAGTTGAATACAAGCAAACGGGCTGGAAGCTGGAACCCGATGGCAAACATCTCACCTTCACGGACGGCTGTGGGATCGGGAGGTTGCGCCTCGTGGGGAACAAGGGCCAACACATCGAGGAGTTCCCCATCAAGCAGATCAAGCGGGTACGCCTTGTGCGGCGTGCAGATGGCTACTATGCACAATTTGCCGTCCAGGCAGAACGGCGGGTTGAGCATATCAGCACGGGCAAGCAGGTGGGCATTGATCTGGGTCTCAAGGAATTTCTCACCACGTCGGAGGGTGACACCGTTGCCAACCCGCGCCACCTGCGCAAAGCAGAGCAGCGGCTGAAGCGGCTGCATCGTCGCCTGTCGCGCACGCAGAAAAAGAGCAAGAATCGTGCAAAGGCACGCAAGAAGCTCGCCAAAGCGCATCTCAAGGTCAGAGGCAGCGTGAAGATTTTGCCCGTAAGACGGCAAACGCGCTCGTCACGTCTCACGACCTGATTGCCTACGAAGATTTGAAGATACGCAACATGTTTATCTCGCTGTATCCTACCGCGAGCAAAATCGTTGCGAAGATTACAGTGAAAGAGACACTGCAAGGCCTGATCCTGACTGCAGGGACCGCGCGCGAGTTACAAGAGGTTCAAGATGTATTTGCGCAGCTGAAACAACAGGAGTAAGTAGAAGATAGAACAATGGTGGATGAAATATAACATGCATTTCACCCACCATTGTTCTATCTTCCTTTTGTTGCGTAGCCAATATAAGAGATGCCCATAAGTGGTCCCGGCCCTAGTTTTATGCCGCCTCGTTTTATGCCAAGTGGCATAAAACCGGTCATCTCTTGCACCTGTAGCCCACTATCTGTCAAGACCGCGCGTAACTCAGGAGGTTTGATAAACTGGTGATAGTGGTGTAAGCCAGGCACAAGCCCGATAGTGGGTACATGACCGAGTAGTCCTTCACCAATCCAGAGCAGAACAAGACGGGCGAGAAAGGTGCGATTGATGGTATCAAAGATAAAAACGCCGCCAGGGGCTAGCACGCGCGCGATTTCGTGAATAGTTGCGCGCAAGTCCTGTACATGCTCTAGGACATCCAGGCAGACAATCACGGAGAATGTGCCGTCCGCAAAAGGTAGCGATTCTGCATAACCTTGTTGAAAATACGCATTCTGGCCAAGTTGGTTGTGTTGCATTTGAGTGCGTGCTGTTGCCAACGCACCTGCTGCCGGGTCGATACCAACCATAACCGCACCGAGCTGCGCCAGATTATAAGCAATCAGACCGCCGCCACAGCCAATTTCTAGAATCTCTTGCTGGCGTATCGCTTCACGCCCAAAAACGCGCTCTACCCGTTCGACGATGTAATCACAACGTTCGTCGGTGATCTGGAAGAGCAGGCAGCTTTTATCCCACCAGTTATAGCCATTAAAGATATCATCCTGGGATTGTTGCTGCGGACGAAGTCGTGGCAGTTTTAGCATTGCGCGCCTCTTCTGCTATGCAAAGAATTTCCCAACCTGGACTGTTTTAATGCTCGGTGTAACATCTGATGGTATGGTTTGTTCCCCACTAAAGAGGCCGATAGGCTGGTAAGCGGCCTCTTTCAAACGCAGTAGTTCGACTGTATGTGCCAGTGGATCAACAATCCAGTATTCAAAGACGCCTGCGCGTGCGTATGTATCCTGTTTGATGCGCCGATCATAGCCTGCTGTGCTGGGGGAGGATATTTCAATGACAAGGTTTGGTGCGCCAATAATATGCGATGGTGTGATCTGAGCTGGACCATCTTTCATTATCACCAACACGTCAGGTTGTACGACCGTTTTATAATCAAGTTCTACATCAACCGGGGCAATAAAGACCTGTCCCAGGCCAGTATCCTCGATAATAGCTGACAGGTGACGGGCTATATGTAAGGCAACCTTCTGGTGCCATATGCTAGGCGCAGGTGTCATATAATATAACACCCCATCCATTATTTCGTAGCGTTGCCCATCGTCTGGTAAGGCCGTATAGTGCTGATAGGTCCAGTTTCCCTGTTCTGGGCCTCTTACCCAGTCGGCGCGGGTAATAAGGAGTGGTCGCTCGGTTGTGGTCATTTCAGCCATACCTTTCTTATTGTCGGTGACGCTCTCCCCAAATCATACCATTACTATGCCTGTGGGGGAATGGCGGGCATAAGATGGTACTCCATTTTGAGGGCGATGATGCGGGTCGCGGCCTCATCGATGCGGGTTTTGGGTAGGGAGCCATCCAGGACTGCTGCTTTAATGCCATTCACCATATCTTCCATCTGTGTCACCCCTGTGGGTCCCAGTAGCATATCGTTTCCAGCTTTCAGCGCGAGAACTGCCGCCTGTGGCATGCTCCAGGTTTGTGAGATGCCTTGCATATACAGTGCATCGGTCAATGCCACACCATCATAGCCAAACTGTTTGCGTAAGATATCGGTCATAAAGATCGGTGAAAGTTCGGCGGGCATTGTGGGATCGATTGCGGGCATCAAAACATCGGTGGGCATAATCATGCCGGGATTTTCCAGGCGGTCAGGCGACTGAATGAAGTGTTTGAAAGGGGCCAGTTCGACGGAGTAAATCTGGTCTTTGGTGCGATTGACGACAGGGAGGCCGAAATGGGCATCGATGCTGGCATCACCTAAACCGGGAAAATGCTTGATGCAGCCAATCGTGCCATCACCCTGCATTGCTTGCAGGTAAGGACCGGCGTATTGAATGACCGAATCGGTAGTAAAGCCGAATGTACGTGTGATCTGGTCGGGAGCATTCGGGATGAGGGCGACATCGACATCGGGAGCGAGATTGGTATTGATGCCGAGGGCGGAGAGATCATGTGCAACCTGGTGGCCCTGCTGTGCCGCATAGGCGGGATTGCCTGACTCATAAATTGAGAGTGCCGAGGGACGTGGCGGGTAAATATTGATTAAACGGTGGACGATACCCCCTTCTTCATCGGTAGAAATAAGCAGTGGAATTTTGGCATGGGCTTGCATCTGGGCAATATCGTTTTTGGTCTGGTTAAAGCTCTGCATTTGAAATTCATACATGATAACACCGCCGGCATGGAGCGTATTAATCATGGTATCAAGGTCAGAAGAGTAATAAGTATCGCCATACTCAACCATAATAAGTTGACCGACCTCTTCGTCAAGCGACATGCGTGCTACGTAGAGGCTGGCGAGTTGCTTGTCTTGCATATAACTGGATAGATGTTGCAAGTCATTGCGTTGCGTTGTATTGAGTGGTAGTTGGATAAAGGGTCCGGTGGCGATAACACTTAGCGATGTTGTGCCTGTTCCAGTGAGCAGATGTTGTCCAATCAAGCTGCCCGTTACGACGAGCAGGACCAGCAAACTGACAATCGCGATAAGCAATGCGCTGTTATGAGGACGGCGCGTGGGTGGTAGCGGTAGACGGGGTGATGGTGAGACGGGTTGAATGCTGCTTGCCATACAAATATGCTCCGTTTTTATGCTCTATGAGAGTGCGCTGCGCTATACCATTGATTTATTCTATAAGAAAAGACGCCGTAGTGGTCTGATCTGTCTCATCTCTGCCAGATGGTGTCGTGTATGTTCCTAACGGTGCTGCTTGGTTCTTCTCTGCTGAGGGTGCAGCCATGATTTCTGTCTGTTTGTTCGGCTCTATTGGCAAGGCATGCCCTGTTTTGGGTGTGTGATTGGTAGAGGAGTTTTCAGGAAGAACAGTTGCAGTATGTCGTGGGCGTGATGCCCGTACATTTGGCACGACGGTCGCTGGCTGTAGCGAGAAGTCAAAAACGACTTTGATAGAACGTGTGCGTGCTTTGTCGCTGGCGGTCAGCAGCGCGTTTTGATAATTGGAGAGTGCGAAGCGATGCGTAATCAGACGTTCAGGCTGCAAAAGCTCCTGCTCCATGAGTTCAGTCACGATGCTAAAAGTGGAGCGTCGCGTGCGTGTGTCGAGGGGCCAGTATTCCATGCCATGCCCATGCGTGCCGAGTAGGTTGACTTCCTGATACCAGAGCGGTGAGAGATCGAGATGCATCAAGTGTAAATCCTGTCCGATGAGGACGATAGAGCCATTAGCGCGCGTCCAGCGCAAGGCATCATAGAGCGTTTTGCTGCTACTAACGGTATCATAAATGATATCATAGCCACCGAGTAGCATCTTATTTTCCCATAAACCATTATAGAGTTGTGCATTGGTGGCACGGCGCACGCCAACATAGCTATCTTGCGGATAAATGATGTGTGCGGCTCCCATTCGTGTTGCCAGTTCGATTTGGAAAGGATGGCGTGCCATGACGCTGATTTCAGCATGTGGCGCGAGCATATGAGCAATTTGCAGTGTGAGTAAGCCCATTGTACCAGCACCGATCACCAGAATGCGGTCGTTGACCTGCGGAGGACAACGTAGTACGGCGTGGAGTGCTACCGCAGTTGGTTCGAGCATGACGGCCTGTTCATCGCTTATCGCAGGCGCGATGGCGTAGAGTTGTTGAGCCGGCAGGAGCATCTCTTCGCTCCAGCCGCCGCCAAGAGGACGTGGGCCGGGCAGATCACCACGCTCGCAGAGCTGATAATTACTATTTGCGCAGGCACGGCAGAACGGTTGTGCACCGCTTGAGAGGCAACTTGGGTCATACTGGAGGACGACACGATCGCCGATAGCGAGTTCGCCGACCTGATCGCCCATTTCGATGACTTCGCCAACGACGGCATGTCCAATATAGCGGCGACTGTGACCGGGCACTGCTGATGGAGCATTACGGATATCATTGCGGCCATAGATGAAGCGGAGATCGTTGCCATCGACACCGCTTAGGCGATTGCGCACGCGCACCCAGGTGGCCGATGGTAGAGGCTGACGTGGGAGATTTTGTACCTGAAGTGGGGCAAAGGAGGTAAAGTACGCACCACGCCAGAGGCGTCCGAGCAAACGAGCAGGGAAGACGCGCTGGGGCGCGAGATCAACCGTTGAGGTCCACATAGCTCTAATTCACCTTTATCAAGTAGTGTGACGCCGTGTAACAGACAAAAAACACCCATTACGGGCCAGCCTGATGCCAGTGTACCATGTTCACCCATGTAGGTCAACGCGCTAGGAAAGAGAGAAAGAGAGGGTCCTATGGTTTATAAGGTAAGGTTACTGTAAAGGTCGTGCCCTTCTGAGGGCTGCTCTCGACATTGATTGTACCATGGTGCGCGTGTACGACCGCAGAGGCAATCGTGAGTCCCAGCCCGGTTCCGATAACAAGCGCGTTTGAGGATGTGCCCTGTGAGTGTCCGCGATAGAACGAGTCAAAAATATGTTCGAGGTCTTCACGTGTGATACCGTCACCGTTATCAATGACACGAATAACAATAGTATTGCTGACACGATCTAGTTGGAGTGTGACGATGCCTTGTGAGGTGGGACGCCCATATTTGACAGCATTGTCGAGTAGTACGTATAGAAGCTGTTTGAGACGCTCTTCATCTGCTTGAATACTCAAGTCCTGTGTAGTAATTACTTCAAGCGTGATAACGCGCCCGTCGGAGACTTGTCGCTTGATCTGCTCAATGCGCTCTGTCGCCAGCTGTGTCAGGTTACAATGCTGCAAGCGTAGTGGATGGGTATCATCAAGACGGGCCAATGTGAGTAAGTCGTTAATCAAGAGGGTCATGCGTTCGGTTTCGCTCTTCATCAGGCTAAGGGCACGTTGTGTTGCTTCGGGATCGTCTTTGAGACCGCGCAATAACACTTCAGTAAAACCTCGCAGTGAAGTCAGTGGTGTGCGTAACTGGTGCGAGGCATCAGAAAAGAAACGTCGGAAGCGTTGCTCTGAGACACGTTGTAGCTCATCTGCCCGTTCGAGACGTTTGGCAACTTCTAGCAGGCTATTAGAGAGGCGATCACATTCGTCCTGTGGTGGTCGGCGCGTGAAGATACGCTCCCGTTGGAGCGTATCGCCGATGGCGATGGCTTGAGCAGCATCCGTAATGTGCTGTAGAGGGCTGAGCAGAAAGCTGGTCAGAAGAAAAGCGATAACTGTTCCCAGCACAATGAGGATCAGTGCTAGAAAAAGCAAAGAAGAGAGAGCCAGCCCCTGAGCAAAAAGGCCGTATAAGAGCAACACAATCAGTGCAAGCATGGTTGCGTAGAGCGATGTTAACTGTATGCGCAGGCTTCTGAAGGGGCGTATCCAGAGTGGTAGGTTTGGATTGTTTGGTTTCTGCCGATGGAAGGTCGTTTGTGAGTCATTATCCTGTTCAGTGGAATAGAGCCGATGTAAGGGTTGTGCTTGTACATTTTGATAACTAGCGGTAAGATGATTGAATTGTTGTGTATGTGAGGCATGTACAGATGAACGTTCCAGCTGCTTTTCTACGTCTGTGGGATGAAAATTTGTCATTGAAACTCTCCAGAGTGCAAAAAAAGTCCCCATGAAGACTTATCCCTTCAAAACATAACCAACACTGCGAATTGTTTGAATGAGTCGCGGCGTACTTGGCGAATCTTCTATTTTCTCGCGCAAATAGCGCACGTACACTTCGATGATATTGGTTTCACCGAGAAAGTCATATCCCCAGACGCGATTAAGAATAGTTTGTCGATCCAAGACCTGGCGTGGGTGGCTCATAAAGAGGTGCAACAAGTTGTATTCGGTTGCGGTTAATTCGATGGGACGCCCATTACGGGTTACCTCGCGTGTTGCCATGTTAAGACGTAAATCCGCAAACTGTAAAATCTGACTATTGTCCCCACCTGCTTCAGTGGCTTGCGTGCCCTTGCTGCGGTTTTGGCGGCGCAAGATGGCGCGCATGCGTGCCAGCAATTCGTCAAAGTTGAATGGTTTGGTTAAATAATCGTCCGCACCGGCATCTAGCCCGATAATGCGGTCATGCACTTCATCTCTGGCTGTTAGCATGAGAATGGGAATGTCACGTGTCGTTGGATTGCTACGGAGACGTTTGCACACTTCCACGCCATCAATGCCTGGGAGCATCACATCAAGAATAATCAATTCAGGGTTGATACGTTGTGCCAGCGTAACGCCTTGTTCACCATCGGCGGCTGACTCAACATGAAAGCCCTCATAGCGCAATCCTAAACGCACGAAATCAATAATATTTTCATCATCATCAACCACCAAAAC
>DAICZM010000069.1 GCA_027311145.1 Ktedonobacterales bacterium | reverse complement strand
ATCTCACCTAACCTGATTAATGCAACGGTGGCGACTGAAGATAAAAATTTCTGGACTAATCCTGGCGTTGATATTTTACGTATTATACGCGCCGCCATTGATGATCTCAGTACAGGTCGTGTCGTCGAGGGCGGTAGCACCATCACCCAACAGTTGATTAAAAACCTTGTAGTCGGCAACGAAACCTCGATTCAGCGCAAACTGGAAGAAGTTGCGCTGACTCCACAACTCAATAGCCACTATAGCAAGAGCGACATCCTCTCCATGTATCTCAATAGCATTTACTATGGCGAGCAGGCTTATGGCACGGACGCAGCGGCGACAGTCTATTTCGGCCTGATAGATCAGCCCAACAAGACAGCCGCTCAACAACTCGATCTGGCACAATCCGCCATGCTTGCTGGCATTCCCAGTTCACCGTATGCCTATGACCCCTTACAGCATCCACAGGCAGCCTTCAATCGCTTTACCACCGTCCTCATGTTAATGCAACAGCAGGGCTATATCACTACCGTACAACAGCTGGATGCAATAAAAGAGGCTCAAGGGGCGCATTTCTTCAAAACAGCTCCCAACTTGAATAATCGCGCACCGCACTTCTTTAATTTCGTGTTGACACAACTCGCTAACACCTTTCATCTAAGCCGCTCCCAATTATCACGCTCCGATATGAAAGTTTACACGACGCTCGATATCACACTGCAAGACAAGATTCAGAAGATTATGCAGCAACATATCGCGCAATTGCGTTATACGCATAATTTGTCAAACGCAGCGGAAGTACTGATTGATTTTCATACGGGGGCGATCCTCTCCTTGCTCGGTAGTGTTGACTATAACGATACGAGCATCG
The DNA here is from genome assembly GCA_027311145.1 of Ktedonobacterales bacterium. Lineage (GTDB taxonomy): Bacteria > Chloroflexota > Ktedonobacteria > Ktedonobacterales > Ktedonobacteraceae > DTNP01. The sequence continues at coordinate 13,853 of DAICZM010000069.1, read as the reverse complement.
ACGGACAGTTCGATGTCGCAACACAAGGCTATCGGCAACCGGGTTCATCCTTCAAACCCTATGTCTACGTAACGGCCTTTGAGCAAGGAGCTTCGCCAGCACAAGCCATCGACGATAAGCCATTAACGATCACGCTACCTGACGCTAATCCGCCAACATTCACACCGACAAACTACGATTTGAGCTATCACGGGCATATGACGCTGCGCTGCGCCCTACAAAACTCGCTCAACGTACCAGCCGTCAAGGTCTTACAACATGTAGGCATCGATGCAGCCATGCAAACGGCACAAAACATGGGGATCAGCAGCTATCAGGGCACACCCGGCTATTCGCTCGTGCTAGGTGGCCTGGGCGTGCGTCTGATCGACCACACTTCTGCCTATGGCACATTTGCCGATGGTGGCGTACATGTTCCCTATTACGCAATTCAGAAAGTCGTCGTGGTCAATTCACAGCTGACTTATGTTCACCCGCAGAATCCTGGACAGCGTGTCATCAGCCCACAACTCTCCTATATGATGACAAACGTGCTGAGCGATAACAATGCGCGCCTGCCAGAGTTCTATGATTGCAACGTGCTTCAGTTGTACGCAAACTCACAAACAGCTTGCTGGTCCGGCAATCGCGGCACAGTACGTCCGGCCGCCGCTAAGACGGGAACAACAAACGATTTCCGCGATAACTGGACAGTTGGCTATACTACTGACTACGTCATGGGTGTTTGGGCAGGCAACGATAACAATACGCCGATGTGGAATATCACTGGTGTAGACGGAGCGGCCCCGATCTGGCATGATTCGATGTTGCTGGCCGAGCAAAATCAGCCAATCCGGGACTTCGCCAATCCGGGCGGCCTGATTTGGGCCAATGTCACCTATCCCGATGGCGTGCAAAGCAGCGATTGGTTCCTACCTGGAACCGTCCCAGCGTTCGCGGCCGCCACGCCGACAGCACTGCCTACGCCTGGCAGTCCACCCACCACACAGGCAAGCACGCATCCCTACTGCCCTAGCGATTATACCTTTGCCTTCGCGCCACCTGCGGACTACGTGCCATCGCCCAACCCTGGTTGGTGGTAACAAAAGGTCATACTATATGTCAACTCAGCAATACATATACTCTATACCCGATTGTCATCACAGTTACTGCCCACACGGCTCTTCCGTTACAACATACGGCAGCGTTTTAGGCGCACGCCATATCACCTAAAATGCGTCATATAGGGTGGAAATATGCAGACCGACGAGCATCCAACACACACACACGAACGCACCGTCTCGCGCGCAGAACACTATCACGTAGCGCGTTTGCCCAAACATAGCCGTGCCGCTGCCGCACAGCGTCTCAACGAGACACCAGAACAGCCTCGACGCGGTGTCTACTATGCCGTGCCGCATCGGCGTCCACAACCAACCGGATGGCGTACACACCGCCATCTCAAACGCAAAAACCTACGTGCAAGCAACCTGCGCTACGCCGCAATTGACCGCCTCAGCACAAAATGGACCATGCTGCCGATGGCTTTCAGCACAATGATTGTTGTACTCATTAGTGCAACCATCCTGGTCTCTCTGACCGCCGTAATCAACGCCACCCAGCAACGCTATGGACAGCAAGTTACCACATTGCAGGATATTTTGCCTAAAGATAGTCTCAAGATGTATGACGCACACGGCACGATGATCTATCAGATGCTTAGCCAGGGACTTCAGACAACGGTCCCCCTGGAACACATCTCCCCCTACCTGCAAAAGGCCGAAATCGCCATTGAAGACCACACATTTATGACCAATCCAGGCTACGATATCACCGGCATTGTACGTGCCGCCCTCTCAGATATGAGTAGTGGCCATATCGTAGCTGGTGGCAGCACCATCACACAACAGCTTATTAAAAATGCGATTGTTGGCAATCAGGACACCGTTGCACGCAAACTACAAGAAATTGTGCTAGCTCCCGCCATCACACGCTACTATACCAAGCAACAAATTCTCGCCATGTATCTCAATACAACCTATTACGGCGAACAGGCCTATGGAGCGGATGCTGCCGCGTTTACTTATTTCAATTTGCAAGACACACCTACGGCGACAGCCGCCTCACAACTCGATATTGCGCAAGCCGCCATGCTGGCAGGTATCCCTAGTGCTCCGATTGGACGAGATCCATTTCTGCACCCACATGCAGCTTTCTTGCGCATACAGGACGTGCTGAGCCAGATGTATCTCCAGAATTACATCACGCATCAACAGGAACTTACGGCTGTCCAAGAGGCCAGCCAACCAAATTTTCTGCATCATGGCATCATTAACAATGGTCTCGCGCCACATTTCGTCAGTTATGCGCTTGGCGAACTGGCACAAGAGCTACATGTCAAGCCAGACGAACTAGCACGCGCTGGTCTTGTCGTCTCAACAACACTCGATCTGCCTTTGCAGAATCAAGTCTTGAAAATCGCGCAGCAGCACATTGCAGCCCTGGCGCAAACACACCATATGTCGAACGCAGCCGAGGTGTTGATCGACTTCCACAATGGTGATATTCGCGTCCTCTTAGGCAACATCAGCCCGGCTACAGATGATTTTAACGTCGCAACACAGGGCTATCGGCAGCCCGGTTCATCTTTCAAGCCGTTTATCTATGCCACGGCCTTCGGGCAAGGGATCAGCCCAGGCACGGTCGTCGATGATGCGCCACTCGTCGTGCCACTCTGCTGCGGCTTGCCGCCATACATTCCAAACAACTATGATCTGCGCTATCACGGTTTCGTGACCTATCGCTATGCCCTACAAAACTCGTTTAACATTCCTGCCGTGAAACTGCTGATGCAAACGGGCGTCGATGCTTCACTGCATACTGCACAGACCATGGGTATCACATCCTATCAGGGCACACCGAACTACACCATGGTCCTGGGCAGCCTAGGCGTGCATCTGCTCGACGAAACCTCTGCCTATGGGGCATTCGCCAATGGTGGCGTACACGTGCCACCCCACACCGTCGATAGCGTGCGCGACATCACGGGTCACGTGATCTTCCGTTTTCCCGTGCAGGGGCAACGCGTGCTGAGCAAGCAGGTTGCCTACATGATAACCGACGTGTTGAGCGACAACAATGCCCGCACCTACGAGTTTGGCAAATGCAGTTCACTGTACCTCTACAACAACACACAAACACAATGTTACCAGGGTAATCCTGGCCTGGTGCGTCCAGCCGCCGTCAAAACGGGAACATCGAACAATTTCCGTGATAATTGGACGGTGGGCTACACGAGCGATTATGTCATGGGTGTCTGGGCAGGCAATAACGACAATTCCGCGATGGTCAATATCACGGGTGTGGATGGTGCAGCCCCCATTTGGCATGACAGCCTGCTGCTTGCAGAGCAAGGGCGACCCGTGACGGCTTTCGCCAATCCCGGCGGTCTGGTCAAACGCACCATCTCCTATGGCAGTGTTGTCACGACCGACTGGTATCTGCATTAAACAGGATGTTACAACCCGCTCTTCTATCGAACGTATAAAGGGTAAGCAAGAGAGATGTAGGATGTGGTTGCATGACAGCAGCAGAGCATCATTTCGATAGAAAAGAGGCACAAACTCATGGGCGATGAATGGGAACGTCGTTATACCGGGCAGCCTGGAGCATCGGGCCAGCCAAATCAAGGAAACTCAGCAAACAAGCCCGAAGAGCCGCAAGATACGGGTACGGATATGCCAAGCGGGCTTAGCCAGGAAGAGATCGAGAAACGGATCGAAGATGTGCGCCGCATTGTCTCGCAGGGCGCAAACGAGGCACAACAGCGCATTAAACGTGTAGTAGACAAGGCTGGTGATTACTGGCGGCAAGCCCAGGTCGCTCCTACACCACGTCAGCCCAATAATATCGAGGAGCAACGCATCCGCCAACTTGCCAATATGTGGAGTAACGAAAACTGGCGCGTGGCAAAAGACCTGGGGAGCTACATGGATATCACCTCCTGGCAAACAGACGAGGTCTGGGAAGTCACCGTGCAGACACGCTGGGAGACTCGCGGCATGGATACCGTCACTGACCCATACACGGGCAAGCCTGTTGGCAAGCCACAACCGTTGCTGCCAGTATGGGACTACGAGCTGCCAGCGATCACGGGCCTCAAAGCTCCAACCTCGCGCACACGTCTGCAAGGACTTGACGAGATTATCAGTTGTACATCGTGCAACGGCACAGGGCGCGCATTATGCATGACCTGCAATGGGCGAGGATGGATTGTATGCCCCGAATGCAAGGGACGCACAAAGAAACGCTGCGCCACCTGTCGTGGGCGTGGCTATATCGCCGATTGGACCGAGGGCGAGAAAAAGCCATTCTTCCAGCGGCAAGCCGAGAACGTCGCCACATCCTTTAGCGAGCGGGTTGCGGATGTCTTTGACGGCATCCGCCAGCAGGGTGTGCCCATTCCTAACCCTGTCGATACAGACCCGGCCAACAAGGGCAAAACGGTTCCTTGTCCTGATTGCATCAACGGCGAGATTGATTGCACCTGTGGCAATGGCAAACGGGTCTGCACAACCTGTGAGGGCGCAAAGACCGCCCTCTGCGCGCAGTGTAGCGGCACGGGCAAAATGGTCCGTCATCGCGAGATCGTGCGCCGCTTCGACCTGCGCACACAGACACGCATTGTTGGCGAGAGTGCTGTGCCAGTACAACAATTGCTGCGCGCCAGTGGCGAACTGATCTATAATACCGAAGTCACCGAGACGCTGCATGCCGACGCACCGCCAGACGCAGTTCCGTTAGATGTCTGGCAAACAGCAGTTGCCCTGATTGAGAGCGAAGGCCAGGAACGGCCAGGGGCGAGCGCGCCGCATGAGCAGTCTCGCGCCACCTTACAGGTCGTTGAGTTGGTGCGCATCCCCTATACAAAGGTACAATACCGCTTTATTGACCAGGACTACCTGTTTTACATCTACGATGGTGAGGGACGCGAGAAATTCTACGCGGAGCATTTTCCCGCACGCTGGGACCGCATCGAGCGGCTCGTCAAAGCCATCTCGGCAGACCTGATGGCTCCCACTTCGGACATGCCACCCAGCAACGGGGCAACGAAACCACCCAGTGGCGGCTATCGCGTGCCCATCGAGGTCCCACCCTACAATATCATCGAAGAGGATGATGAGAACTTTCCGGGCAAGCATTCATAACTTGATGGGGTGTTCACACAACGATGTGCGGGCACCCCACACTCCCACATGGTAGCCACAGCATAGAATCGTCATGTGCCAATAATGCACACCTTCATCTCCTGCACAAGCAAAAACATCGCCTTGCACCCCACCATTTCCCCCCATGTTTATACTGACAATAAACGGATATCATAAGGAGTGGATCATGATACGTTTGTCACGAACACGTGGGTGGGTTGGTAAAATTGTATTGCTAGTGCTACTTGGCCTGCTCATCTTCTGGCCTACCCCACGCCCTACATCAGCGAGTTCGGCCCTGGTTCCTCTCGTCCAGAGCAGTCAGTCACCATTGTTACGGCAGAGCCAGCGCATCGGGCAGGTTGATCCACAACAGCAACTTTTGCTCAGCGTCGCACTCACGCTGCACAACGTATCCGCCCTCAAACAGTATCTTCAAGAACTCTACACACCCGGCTCCTATCTCTACCATCACTATCTTCAAGCCAACACGTTCGCAGCACGCTATGGTCCCACGCAGCAAGATGTACAAACGATCAACAGCTATCTTGAGGCGCACGGCATGCACGTCACTGGGGTCGCAGCGGGCCGTCAGATCATCGACGTGAACGCGACAGTGGCCCAGGCCGAACAGACCTTTGGCGTGCAGCTCTCTCTGTATCGCACCCGCGACGGACGTACTTTTTATAGCAACGATACGACACCGCTTGTCCCTCTTACTTTACGCCCACTCATCCAGCAGATCAGCGGACTGAGTGGCGCGCTCGTGCGCAATCATCCCCCTTTGCATCTCGCTATGTTACCCGCACGCTCCCCACGCACACCCGCCTGTCCCGCCGCAGGCAGTAGTGGCAGTGGCTATTACACGCCCACGCAACTAGCAGCAGGCTATAATTTCACAGACCTCTACGCAGCGGGCAAACATGGTGAGGGCCAGAGCATCGCTCTCTTTGAGCTAGATGGCTACCTACCAGGTGATATCAGTGGCTATCAACAGTGCTTTGATAACAACGCTCCCACGCGCATTGTCACAAAACAAGTGGATAACGGCGTCAGCAGCCCTGGCAATGGCGGCTTAGAAGTCTCCCTCGATATGGATGTGCTACTCGGCATGCTGCCACAACTCGCCAATCTCTATGTGTATGAGGCTCCCAACACAGGCACAGGCTATAACGACGAATGGGCGCAGATACTCAATGACAATATTCCCGTAATTAGCACCAGTTGGGGAACCTGTGAAGCCAATCTGGCGCAAAGCGATATCGCGGCGGAACAGCAATTCTTTATGCAAGCAGCCGCACAAGGGCAAAGCGTGCTAGCCGCATCAGGCGATAGCGGAGCATATGATTGTGGCGGCACAACGCTTGCCGTCGATGATCCTGCAAGCAATCCCTATGTCACCGGTGTAGGCGGCACGACGTTAAGCCTCAACGGCAACAATAGTTATGGCGCAGAAATCAGTTGGTCAGACCAGACAGCGGGCTACGGCTCCGGCGGCGGCGTGAGCCAACTCTGGACAATGCCCTCCTATCAGCAAGGAACGGGCGTCATCTCATCTAATAGCAGCGGCATACCTTGCAACGCAGCCAGCGGCAGTTATTGCCGTCAGGTTCCCGATGTCGCCCTCAATGCCGACCCCAATAGCGGCTATCTCGTCTATTGCACCATTAGCGCGGCGGGATGCCAATCGTCAGCCCCCTTTGTACGCGTGGGCGGAACCTCAGCTGCCGCTCCAATGTGGGCCGCCATCGTGACCCTAACCAATCAATACATCCTCGCGCATGGCGGCAATAACCTCGGCTTTCTCAACCCAACACTGTATGCTCTGCTTGCCAATAACACGACCTATGGACAGGCATTCCACGATATTACAACTGGCACAAACCTATACTACACAGCAACTTCGGGCTATGACATGGCCACGGGTCTGGGCAGTGCCAATGCCTACGCTTTTGCCCTAGCCGCCACTACCCTCTCGTCCACGCGCATCGTTCCAGCCAGCACACGCTGGTACTTTGCCGAGGGTCACCTGGGTAACGGCTTTCAGGAATATCTCACGCTAGAGAACGCCAATGCCAGTGCCGCCGCTCATACTACAATCACCTATCTGTTGCGTGGGCAGAGCAGCGTGACACAAACGCTGACGCTCAACCCGGGCACACGCACAACCGTCAACGTCAACCTGTTTCTACATGTTGATCGTCTCGCGAACATCGGTCTGGACGTTTCGCTGATTGTCACCGCGGATAACGCCATTATCGCAGAACGCCCACTCTACTTCACCTTTGGTCATAACGTACCGGGCGGCTCAGACCTGATAGGAGCGACACAATTAGGTGAACATTTCACCTTTGCCAACGCCTCAACTATTGCAGGCTATAGTACCTTCCTGACCATCCTGAACCCACCCGGACAGCCCAATGCCAGCGTGACAATTAGCTATGAAAGTGGAGGCAACGTCATCGGACAAACGCTCATCAGCGCGCCTGCGGGTCAGCGCAGCACTATCTCGCTCAACGCTGCACTGGGCACGGGCCACCAATGTCTGATCCAGGTTGATAGCAGTCAGCCAATAACTGTCGAGCGTCCGCTCTACTTTCGCACAGGGGTGACGGGTATCAACGGCCTGGTGACCGGTGGAGACACGGTCGCAGGCGTTACTCCCGCCACTAACTGGTATTTTCCAGCAGGCGATACAGGGAAGCAAGGAACAGCTCAAGAGCAGCTCATTCTGGCCAATCCCACAACCAACACAGCCAATGTCAGCATTCTCTATGCCCTGGGCAATGGAACGACGCGCACAGTCACGCTCACTGTGCCGCCACGTAGCCAGGCCCTGGAGTCGGTCAATCATGATGTTGGCAACGGCCTGCTCGTCGCACTCGATATGAGTGTGACCAATGGAGTGGCAATTGTCGCGGAAAGACAACAATTCTTTTTCGCTTCCGCGCTGGTTCCCACACCAACAGGCATCGAAGTGGTTGGCACTGGCACAAATGCCGGTGTTTCCAGTCTCCCGACTGTCTATAGCTTTGCCGAAGGCCATCTTGGGAGTAGTTTCACCGAACTTGTCACACTCTTCAACCCGAACACGAGTGCGCTGCATGTGGCTGTGACGTGTTTCCTGACCAGTGGGGCCGGCCAAACACTCACCCAACAACAGGTGATCGTACCTGCCCTGGGCATTATTCAGCTTTCACTCAACACGGTGCTCAACGTGCCAACGAGCGCAACAACCGCGAGTGGGAAGGCGATTGACGTGGCCCTGGTTGTACAATCACTATCCAATGGAATAAACGCACCATTGCCAGTGTTAGCAGAGCGTAGCCTCTACTTTACCTTTGTGGGAGCGCAACCGGGCGAAACGAGCGTGGTTGGCTTCGGAGCATAAACAAGCTATCGATCAAAGGGAGGGTCAAGGCTTGTCTTGATGTGTTACAATGCCCAAAACAGCACGATAGAAAGCACGCTCATGAAAGAGAGAGAGACGCACGAACAAGAAAGCCCGGGACGCGGCTCAAGGCGCAAGGCACGCACACGCGCAGACCTGCTTGCGGCCGCACGCCAGGTTTTTGCCGCACGTGGTTATCACGAGGCCAGCATCGCGGAGATCACGCATATAGCTGATGTCGGCGTTGGCACATTCTACCTGCACTTCCATGACAAAGACGAAGCCTTCCACACGCTGCTCCAAGAAGGCATCCTAACCATTCGCACGCATGTGATGGATACCTTGCTACACGAGTCTCATGAAATCACGCTGGACGAGATCATCAAGGTTATTCTGCGTCAGGCCTATGAACAGCGTGACCTCTTCCGCATCGCGCTAACGGGTGGCAAAGAAGTGCGCCATCCACTACGCGCCCAAGCCGTCTTGCTCGAAGGTCTGAGCGAGTTCCTCAGCAGTATGGCTGACAAACTGATGGGCTATGACATTCCCTTGCTAGCGCGCATCCTCACTGGCATAATTACGCAGGGCATTAGCGGATGGTTCGATAGTGATGAGCCAACCCCAGAACACATTGCCGAGCAGATGATACGTCTGCTCCAACAAGGCCTGCCCGCATCGCTCTTCTCTCAAACATCGTAGAGAGCGGTGTAGCATATCCACTCACGATACCAGTCATTCAGGTATTTGTAAGGCATAGCCTATGCGCTGCAAGGGGGGTATCAGGAGTGGCGACGACAATAGCAAAGGTCGGAGTACCTATCACCGGACCTTTGCTATTTGGAGAACATCATGAGTGTTATACAGGCTAAAGAAGAAGTAAGCTCTTTTCGTCAAACCATTGCTAGCTATATCAATTTGATGAAACCACATGTCACCGTGTTGTTGCTTGGGACAACGGCGGCGGCCATGGCGATTGCTGGCGGCAAGTTTCCCTCGCTCGGCCTCACAGTCGCAACACTGCTGGGTGGGGCCATGGCGGCAGGCAGCGCGAATAGCCTCAACTGCTACATTGACCGCGATATTGACCAACTCATGGGCCGCACGCAGCGACGTGCCTTGCCAGCCGGCAAAGTCAAGCCGAATCAGGCACTCGTCTTTGGCGTGGTACTTGGCATTGCCTCTTTCGTTATCTTGACCGCCTTTGTCAACCTGTTGAGTGCTATTCTCGCTTTCTCTGCCATTCTCTTCTATGTTTTTATCTACACGCTGGGCCTGAAACGCTCAACTGCACAAAATATTGTGATCGGCGGAGCGGCAGGAGCGGTGCCAGTCCTGGTTGGCTGGGCAGCAGTGACTAACTCGGTGACGCTCTCTGCAATCTGGCTTTTTGCCATCATCTTCTATTGGACACCACCACATTTCTGGGCACTCTCCCTGCTGATCCAAAAAGATTATGAAAAAGCCAACGTGCCGATGCTGCCCGTGATGATGGGTGAGCATGAAACACGCCGCCAAATTTTCCTCTACTCACTGCTTTTGCTCGCTGTAACTTTCATCCTTTTCTTGATGCACACCATGGGCTATATCTATCTCGTGGGCGCATTACTGCTGGGCGGCATCCTGGTCTACATGGCCGCGCGCTTGCTCTATGACACGGACAGCAAAAAATGGGCACGCACGCTCTTCTGGTACTCAAACTGCTATCTCGCGGCGATCTTCGCAGTCATGGTCGTTGACCGCGTGATTCACTTTTAACATTTAGGAGTGGGAAGATGAACTGGCGTCTCGCATCACGGCTATCGGTTATCACATTTGCCGTTCTGGTTGTCATCGTTGTACTCATCTGGCAGCATAACCTCGCAGTGGTAGGCGCACCACCGAGCGCGGTCAGCAACTCAGGGGTCAGTTTCGCGGGTTTACAAGGGACTGATCTGGGAGGGACGCCCGCCCCCAATTTCAGCTTGAGCGACCAGAATGGGCAGAGCATCTCGCTTGCGCAATTTCGCGGTAAGCCCGTCATCGTCACATTTCTCTATACGCACTGCCCCGACCAGTGTCCCTTGACTGCGGAGAAACTGCATCAGGCCATGCTCGCCCTGGGCAGTCAAGCACAGCAAATTGGCGTGATCGCCATTAGCACCGATCCCAAAGGTGACACCTTGCAGAATGTGCAAACCTTCAGCACGCTCCATCGCATGCAGAACTACTGGCACTATTTGATGGGTAGCCAACAGCAGCTATCGCCCGTCTGGCAGAATTACAATATCTACGTACAACCAGCGCAAGCAACAGCCGTCAACCATAGTCTGGGCATCTACATCATCGATCAGCAGGGACGCGAGCGTGCCTACTTCGACGATACCTTCACACCCACGCAAATCATCACCGATATACAAACGCTGTTGAAAGCCTGATATGGTGGTAGACCATGACAAACAATAACGCCCAAAAGGAGTAGACCCGCGCCGGGACATTCTCAGTGGCGGGTCTACTCCTTTTCCTACTTAGCCTCCTTGTCGGCCTACACCATGCCCATTCGCATTGCCATTGCCATTGCTAGCTGTGCCACCATTGCCAGGCGTACAGGTGGTAGGCTGACCATTAGTAGCTGGTTGACACGCTATTATCGCCGCCACACCACTCTGCTGCGGTTGCTCACCTTGCAGCATCCAATCAAAATTGCCGCTCCCCATCAGGCCGTTGTAGGTATTGGTGGATGCCTGCACGATACCCTGCGGAACAGTAAACTGCTGATTGGTAAAATGGAGAGCCTTGACATCTTGCATATCGTTACACGGAATCTGGTCAGGAGCCGCACTGGTGGTGCTATCGAAGTTGCACTGACCAACCAGGTTTTCCATCACACTATGCCAGATTGGAGCAGCACCCGTCAGACCAATCGAGTTAATCATCGACGAGTTATCGGCATTGCCGGACCAGACGCCCACCACCACATCAGGCGTATAGCCAATCGTCACGTTGTCTACAAAGTTGTCGGTCGTGCCCGTCTTTGCCGCCACTTGCCATGCCTGATGCGTGGGGTCCATGTCCCAGAAAGAAAGCACATGGTCAGAGCCAAATTCGGGAGCGCGTGCCGGCTCATCTGCCAGGATAGAAGTCATCATGTATGCCAGTTGTGGCGTAACAACCGCTGTGCCATTGGGGTGCGTGGTATCGTAGTGGTACAACTGGTGACCATAATTATCCCAGATATCCAAGACACTATGCGGTGGGACGCGCACGCCCTGGTTTGCCAGCGTTTGATATGCCCCCACCATCTGAATGAGCGGGATATCTGCCGTCCCCAAAGCCAGTGAAGGGCCAAAGACCTGCAAGGGCGTCAAACTGGATTTATGGTTCTTGTTGTACGCGGCGGTCTCTGTATCAATCGCCGTCACACCAAGACGGCGCGCCGTATTAATGACATTATCGACACCTGCAAACATGACCGCTTTAACGGCGGGCACATTGCGCGAGTTCGCCGTCGCACTACGAATGGTACTCATTGTATTACTAAAGGTATGCATATAGTCGTAGGGCAGGTAAGCATTGGCGATATTCGTGCCACCGCCGTTAGGGAAGTAGGTTTGTACATCCGGCAACACGATGCCGGGATAGAAGCCCATCTCGAAAGCTGTGACATAGTCAAAAATTTTGAAGGTTGAACCGGGCTGACGTCCATAGCCATCAGTCACGACGTTGAACTGTCCATCAATGGTTGGGTTCGTCGAGTAGTAGTTTGAGCTACCATCCATGGCAATAATCTCGCCCGTCTTCACGTTCATTGCCAGAACCGCCGCATCGTTGACATTGTGAACAACATTCAACGGGCCGTAGTCACCTAGAAAAGGTTGGTATTCTGGCTGGAACAGGTGACGATTTACGCTTGCTTCAACATACTGCTCAATCTTGTAATCAATGGTTGTGCGAATGTTAAAACCACCATTGAGGAAAGCCGTCACGCCTTGCGCACCACCACCGAGAGCATCCTCAATTTGGGGAATAACCCAGTTGACAAAGTGTGGTGCGAGAATAGTGTGCTGATAAGAAGTAAAGGTCATTTTTGCGGTCAATGCCTCGGCCTGCGTAATCGTGGTTGGCTTAATAGGGCCAAGTCCTTGTACAGATATGCCCTCTTTCATCATCTGGTTCAGCACATAATCTTGGCGGCTGAGAGCTAGACCACGATTGTACTTACCTAGAGTAGGATCGTAAGAAACGGGACTCTGTGGCATACCTGCCAGTAGCGAAGCACGAGCCAGAGCCAGTAAGGGATTACTCTTCTTCGTGGCCAGATCATAACCAAGTTGAGTGATCGCAGGGATACAGGTGAAAACGCCCTTTGTGAAGTCGGTTGTACATTGGCGTTGTAGATTGAAATACTCTTCTGTTGCCGCCTCTACGCCCAGGTCTTGTGAGCCAAAAGGTGCGACATTGAGATACATCTCCAAGATTTTCCATTTGGGATATTGCTGCGTCATGCCGATAGCAAGTGTGGCCTCTGCTACTTTACGGTTCAGCGTGTCCTGTGTGTTGCCAGTCAGATTTTTAATTAACTGCTGTGTGATTGTGCTACCACCACTTTGGACATGTCCACTGCTGGCATACTGGAAAGCAGCGCGCGTAATGCCTTGTGGGTCAATGCCCGTGTTTGTCCAAAAAGTCGGGTCTTCCGCAGCTGTCATCGCATCAATCATGACTTGTGGAATATCCTTGTATTGTACATAGGTGCGTCTTCCACCACCAACACCCTGATCGTATGCTTCATAGAGCAAAACACCGTTACGATCATAGATGCGCGAAGTTTGCGCAATTTGAGCAGCCGCCAGGTTTTGCACGCCAGGAGCCTGTTGCTGATAGTAACTGTAGGCATAGGCACTGGTCGATGAGACAAGAACAACAACCAGAAGGGCAAAGGCGATGAGGACACCAATACCCACATTTTTCTGGTTAGGACCACCTTGCGACCAGCGTTGGCGACGCTGACGCATCTGATGGGAGACCCGCAACGCACGCGAACGTTTCCAGGGTCTTGTCTTTGGTTGCACGGGCATCGGCACCTGAGGAGAGGGGCTATAAAGGACCATTGGTGGTGGGGGGGGTTCATAGCCAACACGGCGCGCCGCAGCAAATTTGCCCGACCACTGCTTAACCATATTCACTCCGTTCGCAACGAAGCCGCCTTGTCCCTGCCCTGCCCCATAGGGGCCACCAGCTTGTCCTCGCTGCTGCATTGGCGGTGACCCATAGGGGTCACGCGCCTGCATGGATGGCGG
>DAICZM010000699.1 GCA_027311145.1 Ktedonobacterales bacterium | reverse complement strand
CCATAGAAATGGTCGTATGTTTTACGCATTTTCCGTACTACATGCAAAAGATGCATTTTTTGTGCAGCTTCACGTCCAAAACCAAGCAACTTCGCCCGCTGCGTCTCCGGTGCAGTTCCGCGGTATAACAGATTTTTGCGGCTGAGGAACTCATTGATATAAAACCATTTGCGTGCCCCCACAAAGCCATGATCGGAGGCCAGAAATAAAACATCTTGAGGAGTCAGGCGATTTAAGACACGTCCCAATGCATCATCTAATAAGCGGAAATAGGCCGTTCCCTTTGGTGTGAGCGTCTCAATCGAATCCCAGATACGATGCTGAATACGGTCAGGACCGACATAGGAGAGAAAGGCAAAATCCCATTCATATTCAGAAAGCAGATGTTCTTGCAGCCGAATGCGTTTTTCCGTCATATCCAGGACGGCATCGACAAAATAGTCAGGCGAGGTCTTCTCCAGTGAGAGGTCGATACGATATTCAGGAATGAGTTGATAGAGTTCATCTTTAAAGTTATGAGGATAGGTAAAAGGCAACGAGGCATTGGGCGTCATCAGGCCACTGACCATCACGCCGTTGACAGGTTCTGGCGGATAAGTGAGCGGCACGTTAAGTACGACAACCCGCTTGCCATATTCACTAAGAATGTTCCAGATAGCCTTTCCCCCCTTACGATGCGTCACCAGTTTTGATTGCAAGGTAGGAGATGAAACATCAAACTCCCAGAAATCGAATACGCCATGCTTGGCAGGCTTCAAGCCGGTGATGAGCGACATCCAGGCCGGTGGCGTCATCGGGGGAACGGTTGAAATAAATTCTGCTTCGGTGCCCTCACGCTGCAAACGTGCAAAATTGGGCAGGTCACCACGCTCGATTAAAGGCCGCAAGACGCGGAAACTTAAACCATCAACGCCAAAGATAACAGCACGCATAGCTATGAAGCTCCTTTACAGCTAGACTAGAGAGATCGGTGTATTGTAAATTACGAGCGTAGGTCGGGTTCAATCGCCGCAACGTGGGGCGCATATTGCGTTTGCTCATCGGAACGTGTCGCGTGGTTGCGCATGGCAATGCGCCAACGCACCCCTTCACCAAAACCGACCACACGCCCAGCAAGCTGAGCCAGTGCGCCAGCTCCAAAAAGCCCCGCGAAGTAGGCCGCTCTACCACATGATTTGCCCGCATCAAAAACCTGTCCGGCCAACGTTTGGCGCGTGATACCAAAGTTTTTCACCACAAAATAGCTCCCATTGCGCCCATTTGAGAACTGAATCGACGGTCGCTCCAGAAAATACGGCTGCAAACTGCGGGCCGAGAAATGCAGCACGGCAATGGCAGGCTCAAAAATGATGCGCCAGCCTGCCTGCTTCACACGCACACACACATCGGTTTCTTCACGCAGATTGGTGAGTGTATAATTCGCATCAAAGCCGCCAATTTGTGCAAGCGCACTTCGTCGAAACGACATGTTGCAACCAATCAAATGATCGACCTCCATTGTCTCAGTACAGACCAGGCCAGCATCTTTCGCAATCACACGCCCAGAAGCCTGTACGAGCAAATTGGGCTTCCCTTGCATCTGTTCACTATAAGG
>DAICZM010000698.1 GCA_027311145.1 Ktedonobacterales bacterium | reverse complement strand
GCAGTGTGGGCATCTTTGTATTAAGCCAGTCTTGATAACCTATACCACTTATACATTCCATTGCCAGTATAGCACACGTTGATCGCCCTGCGGCAATACCAGTGACGCACAATAATTCACGATATGTGGCACAGCACGTACCTGCCAGGATATCCCCGCATGATCTACCACGCGATCACTTTCTGTTACCATACGCGCATCTTCTTGTTCTGCCCCCGCTAGGCCAACACCACGCGCTTTTAGATAGGCCTCGTAGCGCGTCCAAGAGCGAAAAAAATGCTGTTGTCTTATCTCACCCTCCAACATGCGCAATGCTTGTTGCGTTTTGACAGAAAAGAAGTCTTGCGCGATCTCCAGCGCATCTGGCATAGGGCGTAACACATATTCGACATCAACCCCTACCTCATCATGCGATGAAAAAACATAGAGCGCAATTTCATAAGCATGCGACATATTAAAAGACAAACGAGGCGTTAGCGTTTGAGCAGTCATCTGTAAAAACGGTTTCCCATATGCTCCCTGCGCAAAACACACTGCCAACGGCTCCATATGCAAATAGCGACCCACGAGCAGGCGCAGAATGCCGTGACTTACGATGAAACGACGCTGGTCGCGTGCAAAGCGAAAACGTGTGGCTCTGCTCTTTTCATCTTCAGACAATGCTAGCGCATACCGTTCAACAAGTGCCGGCGCCAGATCAAGGCTAGCCAACCAGACATGCACCTCATGCAGAGGCAAATGTACCTCGTGCGGTGGGGTATGCCAGTAGTCCGCTTCATGTTCGATACACACGGTTGCTCTATCCTCACGCATACACCGTACAGCGAGCCTCTTTGCACAACTAGACAATCATACCAGTTGTCGGCAACACAATCAAATCGCAATAGATACGCCCCATCTGCTCCGGCGGATAGGGCATAGCATGTTCCAACCACCACTGAATCAGGCTCACCGAAGCGGTAATCAGATGGTGAGCAACAATCTCAATCGGCACACTACTCTGCAGACGCACCGTGTGCTGCTGAAGAAAGCTACGCATGCCCTCTTCAATTATACGTGGCATCAATGAGGCGGAACGCTGGCTTCTCAATAACACCTGGATCATCTCACTGTGGGCCTGTACATAACGGAAGAGGAGTGTGCCAACCAGTGCTGGATCAGTTTCAGGCTTTGCAGGCAATAAGACACCCGTCAATTCATCCAAAATGACTTCAACCACATCTTGCAACAAAGCCTCTTTATCATGATAATGACGGAAAAACGTCGCATAGCCAACATCCGCCCGCTCGGTGATATCCCGAATCGTCGTGTTATCGTAACCCTTTTCCAGTGTCAAGGCGATCAATGCCCGCGATAGCAAATTTTGCGTGCGTTTAACCCGTTTATCTCGTATATCCATGTCTTTATCTTCATGGTGTGCTAAAGAGCAACGCGCATGTCCTCCCCATTAGCCCTATTGTATCACGCTTTTCAACAGACTGAATGCCTTGCTCTGCCACCGTGAGAGACCCTTTTGGGGCCGAGCTACTCTTGACATGCAACCTTTTTATGATCTATCATGTACAATATTGTATACACTAGATCATAACATATACATCCTGTC
>DAICZM010000697.1 GCA_027311145.1 Ktedonobacterales bacterium | reverse complement strand
GATTAATGAGGAGGGCATAATATGGCTGAAATCGAATAAATACCCGCTGCCTACTTATAGAGATAGCACCTACCTTAGTGCTGGAACGTACCGTAAACTGCAAGATAAGGGTTTCCTTTTCACTAAAGGATGGTTAACAGGACTACAGGACAGCGAGATAGACGTAGAAGATACAACACAACCTTTTGAAACAGGCTTGCCAATGTTTCTTATCTGGCGTGAAGGGGAGCCGAAATGGGCAATATCTATACTACTGAGCGAACTAACCAACGATAAAAATATCAGAACAGAGATCAAACAAACGAATGCTAAATTCTTGTTCTTCAGAGGGGTGGCCAAATCCAGGCAAATACCAGTAAGCAATTTGTATAATGCTTTCTATTGTGCGGGCGTTGCTCCGCAAACGAACAGTTATCGGGTATTTTGGCAAGATCAGAGTGGTAAAGAACATAAGTCTCGCTATGCTCCACAAACACCAGGCTTTAATGATATGTGGCAAGGCAACGTATTTTTAGAGCGGCGACAAAATAATCAGACCATGTGGAAACGCTATCTTCCTGGTAGCACGGCGTCTGTTTCCGATTCAGTGCTTTGGTTAGCAAAAGAGGGTAATGACCCTGAATGGCCGGGGATAGGTACTAAAATAGGTGAACCTATCAATGATTGGCAATTATGGCGCCTTAGTGTAAGTGAAGATAATCCCATAGAATGGACGAGTATCAAGAATTGGTTTGGCTATCGAGATATCACTGCAATACCTCCGTATCATGGCATTCATCTAGTCAATCCTATGGGGTCGGTTACCCCAGATGGTGGCTATAGTTGTGCGTCCGAGCACAGAGTGTTTGTTCAGGTTGTACCATCTTCGAGAGAAATGGAGGGAATTGACAGACAGGCTTACCTTGCCTCAAAACTAGTTGATAGTGGAATAGCAACGCGCCTAGTTACATCACAAATTGCTCCTATCCCTGTTCCAACTAATGAAATCAGCTATTTCCGCTGGTATGCTCCCCAATCTGGTAGATATCGTATTCGCTTGAAAGGTGATGCATTCACAAGGCCAATAGATATTCAAATTAATCCTTCATTCTCAAAAACTCCTTATTGGTTGCAAGAGCTAACTTGCATTGTCCAATCTCCACGTGGAAAACAGGAACTTCGAGCGTTTGGGTATAAAGATACTGTGCATGTATCCGATACTGCTACTGTACTCAATAATTGTACGCGCGATGAGCTAGAGCAAATCACCTGGTCTTATGAACCGTTCAGGCTACCTGTGTATGTGAGTTGGTACTCTATTGCAGGGCAAAAAAGAATAGGTCAAGAGAGTGGAAAGAATGTGCATTCAGCAGATGAGCTAACAGCATGTTGGCGCGAGCGTATCTGGGCAAAATGGCCTGCTGACTCAATATTGCATCTCACATTAAATGCGGGCAGTTTTGGGCTGATTGAACTAGAAGTTACTGCAAAACCGGAGTTGCATGCGAGACAAGATGCCATAGCAATATCTAAACAGACTGTAGAGCAAAAAGAAGTCGTAGCGCCTAAACACACGATAAAACAAGAGGCCATTGTAGTTTCTAAATCGTCAGCTGAGCCTATGCAGGAGTCTCCCACATGG
>DAICZM010000696.1 GCA_027311145.1 Ktedonobacterales bacterium | reverse complement strand
CTTCTTGGCCAACCCTCCTGGCAGTATGTGGAACCGCGTCGGTATGGCTTTCGACATTCTTGGACTTTTTGGCCTCGTCTTCTTGCGCCTGCGCAAAAAGCATCCCTGCGGCGGCTATGACTGGGAAGTGGTACGGGTAGGTGCTGATATCGGATTGCGTTGCGAGACATGTGGGCGGCGTGTTTTGTTACCACGTTCAGAGGTGGAACGTCGTATAAAACAAGTTCTCCCCCGCACCATCAAAACCAACAATGATCCTTTCGGGGACGAATAAGGAGAGCATTCATGGCCCTAGTCAATAGCAGTGGGGGATTTCTCACACTGCTCAAAAAGCGTAATTTTTTGTACCTCTGGCTCGCCCAACTTATCTCTATGACCATTCTGAATGCTTCCAACTATGCCCTCATTGTCCTGATTGAAGAGGTCACAGGCTCAACAACGTTAATTGGCCTCGCGATTATCGCCTTTAGTATCCCGGCTGTGCTAGTAGGCGCCCCGGCGGGCGTGTTTGTCGATCACATGAATAAACGACGTGTCCTCTGGGGCAGTAATTGTCTGCGTGCCCTCGCCACCTTTATCTTTGTCATTTCGCTCATTGTGAACCGCCATCAACTCGCACCCGCCTATTTACTGACGTTCTTGATCTCGATTATTGGGCAGTTCTTCGCTCCCGCCGAGGGGTCCGCTATTCCAAGGCTCGTCAACGAAGCCGAGTTGATGCCTGCACTCTCGCTCTTCAACATCACATTTATGCTCTCACAGGCTCTTGGCTTCATTATTTTTGCCCCCATCATCATTGGCCTGCTCCCAGCTTTTCACATCTACCACTTTACCATTGATTCAGTTATCGAATTGTATGCCATTATCGGCGTGCTTTATCTCGTCTGTGCTCTGCTGATCGCCTTAATTCCAACCGAGAGCTTCAATAGCAAACCGCATATCACGAACAACAAAGCCACGCAACCCCTCGCGGTAATGGGCAATGTGTGGAGCGAAATGTATCAGGGCTGGAATTTTGTGCGCGAGCGTAAAATGCTCTTTCTGGCAGTCATTCAACTCTCATTCGCGGGCGTTCTTCTCCTGGTCATCAGCCAGATCGCCACACCTATTGTGACCAAACTGCTACAATTTCAGCCAAACGCAATGGCTGTCGTGTTTGCGCCTGCTGGTGTTGGTTTGATCGCTGGCTCCATTCTCATGCCACGTATCACCCATCGTCTAGGCAAACCGCGCGCGATCCTGCTTGGCTGCATCAGCCTGGCGGTTGCAACTACGCTACTTCCCTTAGTGGCACTCCTGGCACACACACTTCAGCCCCAAGGTTGGAACACCGATCCACTTCTGCTACTCGCGGTAGGACTCATCATGTGTGCAGCAGGCGTGGCATTGGATTTCATCAATATTCCAGCCCAAACAGCTATGCAAGAACTCACGCCAGACTGGATTAAGGGGCGCGTTCTCTCCCTCCAACTGGCCTTCTATAACGCTTGTTCTATCCCCATTATTGTGTTTATTGGTGCTATCGCCGATCTGTTCGGCATTGATCGTGTTCTTTACCTAATGTCAATCTGCGCTATTGCCTTCGGCTTCTGGGGACTTCGCTACGAGCGCAAGCATCGCACTGAAACACCTGACAGC
>DAICZM010000695.1 GCA_027311145.1 Ktedonobacterales bacterium | reverse complement strand
CATACACGCCAACGCTCACTCATGATGAAAACCTTTACCCCACGCATACTGGAATCTTTCAGGCCAACCGTGCAAAAACTGGTGAACGAACTGCTTGCTGAAAAACTCGCTGCCGGCACAATGGATATCGTCACCGATTTGGCCTACCCATTGCCCTCAAACGTCATCCTCGAACTATTGGGCATTCCAAGAGAGGGTCGCCCATACATTAAAGCTAGTGCCGATGCCATTAATGAGTTTGTCAATACCATTTTATTCTACGGCCCACAGGTCTGGCCTCGCCTCGCTGCTGTCTTTGCCGATGTCAAAGCATACTTAAAAAGTCTGATTGCCAAACGGCGTCAACACCCCAGCGATGATCTGCTTTCCAAAATGGTATATGCCGAAGAACACGGCGATATGCTCAGCGAGGATGAAATAGTTATTGCCACAAATTTTCTCCTCTTTGCTGGCCATGAAACTACTGCCAACCTCATCGCCGTTGGCCTCTCCTACCTGCTCCAACACCCTGAACAATTAGAGCTGTTGCGCGCCGACCCATCTAAAATGCCAACCGCCGTTGAAGAACTGCTCCGCTACGTCAGCCCTGTCCATACACTGGCACGTCGTGCCGTACAAGACGTAACAATGCACGGCGTCACCATGCCAGCAGGAAGCAGCATCTATCTGTTGATTGGAGCCGCTAACCGCGACCCTGCGCAATTCCCCGATCCCGAAAAACTGGATATCAATCGCCCACCGTCGCGCACACTAGGCTTCGGCTATGGCATTCATTATTGTCTGGGTGCGGCATTGGCACGCATGGAAAGCCAGGTCACATTTGAGACGTTACTGAAGCAACTGCCAGATATCCGCATGACTATTAGTACACCCACATTCCGCCCAAACTATTCACTGCGCGGCCTAACCAGTCTACCGATTGCATTTTAGGACAACACGCGTATCATAAACGTTCATTTATAGCTTTTGTGTCCGACTGTACGGGCAAAGAAGAGCAACACGCCAAACAGAAACGATTGTCAAGCAACTCCAAGCAAAGGATGAAGAGCCATTGTCTATGAGGCAAAAGAAGCACTCGCCGATGTGGACGCTTCTCTCATAGCCGGTATTGATATCGGGTTGAATAATCTGGCAACGCTAACTTCAAACAAGAGCGGCTTCGTACCGCGTCTGGTTAACGGGCGACCTGTCAAGAGCATCAACCAGTACTATAACAAAGAGCGTGCTCGACTTGCCTCAAGGGCAATACAACACGCATCACCTTGACCGCTTAACCACGAAGCGCACACGACGCATCAATCACTACCTTCATGCTGCCTCAAGAGCAATCATTGACATGCTCACCTATAAAGCAACGTTGGTCGGGATACAGGTCATTCTCACAGAAGAAAGCTACACCTCTAAATGCAGCTTTCTCGACGATGAGGAGATCAAAAAGCATGACGTGTACGCGGGTCGGCGGGTCAAACGTGGCCTCTTCCGTTCAGGGCGTGGCAAGTTCATCAACGCCGATGTGAACGGGGCGTACAACATCATCCGAAAAGTAGCACCTAAGAGTTTCGAAGGTGTAGAGGATTGTGTAGTCAATCCCGTGTGCATAGCAATAGGCGCATAAAGCTGAGTGTCTAGACCTGTCTAGAT
>DAICZM010000694.1 GCA_027311145.1 Ktedonobacterales bacterium | reverse complement strand
CCGGAACGCGTACTTGCATGTGGTGCAAGCGGTAGAGAGCTAAAGAAATTTGCGCTCTGGCTGGAACCTAACCGAGTAACGGGCCGATGTTAAGATTGATCGCATTACGTACGCTGGCGCACAGACATCATCAAGAGCGAATACTTTAATGGAACTGTTAACTCGTGCTTAATTACCCTCGCTGAGGGTGGGTTATGAGATGGAGGTGAAAAATGTATATTGGCATCGGTACTATAGTAGTCATTATTATTTTAATTTTGATTTTTCGTTAGCGCCACCCAAACCGAAAGTCAGATGAGATGACACCCAAATCACAGTAGACGGGCGTATGTGAGCTTATCTCAGGGTTACATCTGAAACTGGTTTGGTTCATCATGCGATGAGGTCAACCTGTGAGACGGCGCACGGACTTGGGCGCACGTCGCAATCACACGGGTGGCAGGAGTACGTAACGCGTGCATTGCCAGCCGACTATGTGACAATATAATCACAGCTGCAGCCCGTTGATTGAAAGCGTGGCGCACAAACTGGGTACCAACAAGCAGCACCTTTGGCACTTTGCAGATGAATAACAACTTCAATTTATCTATTTTTTTCATTATGGCATTAAGAAATACGACAAATTCACGCCTAGTTCTGAATTTGTTTACAAAGCCTTTTTTGATGTCGAGCGGACTAGCACGGAGAGCTCGTTATTTTGGCAGGCAAAGTTGATTTGATTGATTATAGGTTCGTTACCGAACAGACCTGTGGTGATATTACGTTCAGTCTAGAGTTACGCAGGGATGTCCTGTCAATTTAGATAAAGGAATACAATCATGAACAAGGATCAAGTCAAAGGGGTTGCAAAAGAAATCGCAGGTAAAGTGCAGGAGGATGCTGGCAAATTAGTTGGCAGCAAAAATCAACAAATCAAGGGCCTAGGCAAGCAAATTTCCGGGAAATCTGAGAAAACCTATGGCGATGCAAAAGAAGTCATCAAGGATTCAAACAAGCGTCCTTGAAGCTTTAGCATAACAACAATGGCTGCTATACGCGGCCATTTTCTCGAGTGCGCCCAGCATGGGCGCAATCTTGGGGGTGCAAGTCCTCCCGCAAGCTGACCACAGCGAACGAAGTGAAGCGCAACTGCATGAGGGCGACCGAGTGTGGGAAGGAAGCGTGGAGCATAAACTGCGAGCCGATGTACAAGAACTGGATAGAAGGCGTTGCCAAGCAGGGCGATCGGGCCAAAGACCGCGAAGCTCTTGTGATCAAAGTAAGGTGGCGTAGATTCGGCGGTTGCGCAGTGAAGGAGTGCGTTCTTACCTGGGGAGATCTCGCCTTGCGGCTGAAAGGCCGACGTGGAGACACGGAGCGAGAAGTCAGCAGAGGCCGTAGTAGTTGCCAGCATGGGACGAAGTGCTGAACGAGGAGGAGTGTTGAAGGACATGTCGATGTTGCACGCACAGCGTCAGATGCCAGGAATTTCTGGGCGGGCAGGCGTAGCGCACGGTGAAGCCGTGAGTGATCTTGCCAGTGACGAAGCGGGTAGCCCGCGACATGTCACCGGAGACACGGGGTCAACATTGCTGGAAGCGATGTTGACGAGAGGGAACCTGCAACGGGCATGGAAACGGGTCAAGGCCAACAAGGGCGCGGCGGGTGTGGA
>DAICZM010000693.1 GCA_027311145.1 Ktedonobacterales bacterium | reverse complement strand
ACCCTGACGCTGCCAGAAGGAGCCAGCGTTGCCGATGCCCGCGCACTCCTCCAAACCCGTTATGCTGGCATACAGCCCCTCCTGGAACGTTCCCTCTGTGCCGTCAATCGTGGCTACGTCCCGCTTCACAGCATACTACACGAGGGCGATGAACTGGTATTCATTCCACCAATGGGAGGCGGAACACTATAACAAGACCATATGCCCCATAACCCATCTGGAAAGGCTTTTACATGGAACCAATCATACAACTGACACGCGAACCACTTGACCGGAACGTACTCATTGCAGCAGCCAGTCACCCAACAGATGGCGGCATCGTCATTTTTGAAGGCGTGGTACGTAACCATGCTCGCGGCAAACAGGTACGCTATCTCGAATACGAAGCCTATGTAGAGATGGCAGAGCAACAGATTCGTAACATCGCCACGGAAGCAGCACAACGATGGAATATCGAACACATCGCCATTGCACACCGCTTTGGACGTTTGGAGATTGGCGAGGCTAGTGTCATCATCGTTATTGCCAGCCCACACCGCGCCGAAGCATTTGAAGCTTGCCGCTACATCATCGATACCCTGAAAACAACCGTGCCGATCTGGAAAAAAGAGGTAGCAACAGACGGTGAAGAATGGGTTGAAGGATAAAATGCTGCAATTTGCAACATTTTATGGTATAGTTAATACTAGAACCTGCGTGGTTCTCAGGGGAGGCTTCTTCACTTGCAACGGCCTGGGATAGTCCAGGATTTCTCGGAGGTCGTTGATGAATTTGTTCGAAAAGCAGGCTCAGCTCAACCAACTCTTCACCCAGAGTCCCGTCAATGCTGCCTATGTCGCGGGCAATCTTTCCAACCGTTCTCTGTTTGGGCAATTAAGTGATGTGGATATCGCGATCTTACTCATGGATCAAATTAAAGCAGACCAGTTTCTTGATTATCAGCTCTACTTCTTTAGTGAGCTGGCAAAACGACTAGAGTCTGATACCATCGATGTCGTGATCCTTAACCAATCATCGCTCTTGCTCAAACTACAAGTCATCAAATATGGGCAGATTCTTTTTAGCCGTGACGAGAAGCAACGCATCCGCTTTGAAAGCAAAGCGGTGATGGATTACCTGGATTTCAAAAAATTTGACGAGATACAAAACCAGGCCCTCACGCGCCGCCTCTACGGTCAAAAGCTACCACTTGATAAAGGATTGCTCCAACGCCACTTGACACAGTTGCGCGCCGCTATCACGATCTTATACGACCTGGGCAAGACGCAGCACGAAGAATTTGTTAACGACTACCGCGTCTACGGTCTGGCAGAACGCTATCTGCAAACCGCCATTGAGGCTTGCCTGCAAATGTGTAGCATGCTCGTATCATCACTTGGCTTGCGCCGCCCGGAAGGCTATCATGAACTACTCAGCATTGTTGCCAGTGAGCAAATCATTCCCCGTGCGCTTGCCTATCGCATGGAACTCATCACCAACCTGCGTGACGCGCTTGTTCATGATCCCGGTTCGCTCAACCGCGCTATTCTCTACGATCACACACAACAACAACGACTCGACGACCTTGAAGCATTCGCCCTTGCGATAGAGGAGCGTCTAAACCATGAGTAGAGACACACAAGCACATGCCCAGTCTCAGATTGGGCATGTGCTTGTGTGTCTCTAC
>DAICZM010000692.1 GCA_027311145.1 Ktedonobacterales bacterium | reverse complement strand
CCAACACCACTCGCTGCCGTCTCAATCCACGTAGACAGTGCAACTGGTGCAATCTCGCTCGTCTAACACACGATAAGACCCATCTCACAGTCCTGCGAACAAGGGCACATAGCTTTTTGCCCTTGTCCGCAGACATCACACATATCGCCCCACTTACACACTTACATTACCTCTTGACACTCGAATAACTATTTGCTATACTGTCTTATAGCAAATAGTTATTCGAGGTGGCGTGATGAATTTAGGCGAGAAAATCAAACACTTACGCGAAGTGGAAGGCGATCTACGTGGCCTACATCGTCCTATGACACAAACAGAAGTCGTTAAAGCCATGCAAGACGAACTACACGAAAATGTCAGCCAGGCCTATCTCTCTCAGTTAGAGGGCAATAAGCGACTTCACCTCACGGCATCCAGTCGCGATCTTCTCGCACGCTTCTTCAAAGTTCATCCTGGCTATCTTGTCAGCGATCCACCTGACTATAGTACTGATCTGATCACTGACGTCGGGCAGGAAACGGACCGTTTGGTCACCTGGTTGATCGCCAGTGCTGAAGAATGGTACATGGAACCAACACTCTATGATTTTTTCGCGCGACTCGTTGAGCAAGAAGAGCCTCGCCGTTACCTGGCCGCATTTCGTGATCTGGCAAACTTTCCTATCGATGAACTTGAAAAGATTGTGCATACCATTATCTTGTATCACGCCCAAAACAATAGCCATGAGCAGTAGTTTAGCCGATCTTGTAAAGTATACCGTTGGATTTTTCTCAGCATATTGCGTTTAGTATAAATGTTTCCGTTTGGTAGATGCAACGGACAACGGGATATGTTCTTCTGTAAAACAGAGCAAGCGATAAAAAGGGGTTTTTATGTTACAGGGTCAACAGCAATTAAACTATAGGAGCAATTCTGACCAGGTGAAGCCAAGCAGCAGCTTGCAACGCTATCCCATCCTGGCCCCTATCCTTTTCCTGTTGGGTTCTGTTGCTTTGGGCATCACCAGTCTCTTTTCTGATACACTATTTCCTGTTTTGGCCTTTATTGGCCTTCCCACCGCAACGTTCTTCTTATCGATTGCTTGCATTTTGGGAATTGTTGGTGTGCTGGTCGGCATCATCAACATGCTCGAACATGTTGATCGCACAGCACTTCAGGCTACCGCAATTTCACAGCGGAAGGAGCATGGTTATGCTAATCAAAACTGATCCGCTTTCACTACTCTTCCTTGTCAGTTTTCTCTTCGGGTTGCTCTTCCTAATAGTTACAACACTACTTGGAAACTTCGGACATGGGCATGGCATTGGACACGGCGGAGGACAGCATGTTCATCTCGGTGGACATATCGGCGGCTCGACACACCAAATGGTTCATCACATCAATCATGTGCAGTTGGGGTCTAGCTCACACTCTTCCACCAATATGCACGAAAACCAGCCCGCCGTTGTGCATACCAGCAGCACAGCACAAGGAGGTGCATCGCTCCTCACTTTTATTAATCCTACTACTATCATTCTTTTCTTACTCGGTTTTGGTTTCTTTGGTTACGTCTTCCACAGTGTTGTTGGGTGGACGCTGCCACTCACCCTTCTGGGTTCCTGCCTGGGTGGCCTGCTCATCACCATACTCCTACTTACGCTTCTGGTACGCACGTTCGGCAATAGTGAAGGCCAGACG
>DAICZM010000691.1 GCA_027311145.1 Ktedonobacterales bacterium | reverse complement strand
ATACACACCTGAACGTTACCCATCACGCTTCACACCAAAGGCAACAGAAGAGCAATGGGTCATGCAACGCCTTCAGCAAGCCAACATCGATGCACAGACACCTATCCTGCTGATTCACCCCGGGAGTGGGGCTGCCGTAAAACTTTGGCGCACGGCTGCTTGGAGCGAGTGCGCTAACCAACTTGCAGCATTGACATCACCAACATCTTTGCGTATGATTCTGACAGGCAGCAAAAGTGAGCAGAGCTTGCTGGAAGCAGTGGCAAAAGCAATGAGTACACCGCCTTTACAGATAACCGATGCCACAGTGGGCCAACTTGCCGCTCTGCTCAAACGCGCCAATCTCGTCCTAGGCGTTGACAGTGGCCCACTCCATCTTGCCGTTGCCCAACAGACACCAACCGTACAGATTTTTGGGCCAACTGATCCACACATTTTTGGCCCCTGGGGGAACCTACAACAGCATTGCGTGATTACCTCGGCGCAACGCTGTCCAAGCTGTCCTATGATTCCCTGCGGACGCTTGGACTTCCAACAGGATGAACTGGCCTCCCATCCATGTGTGCGTTCCGTTGCCACACCTGTAGTGATAGAAGCCGCACGCACATTGTTGTCTCAGACAACAGACAGTAAACATATTTGATAGATGAAGATCATGAAAGACACACCATCGCTACCGACACCCAAACTCGATGAGTACGGATATCCAGCACAGCCGGACTCTCGCCACCGCTTGCACAAATTTGGCATCTCGATCAGCCGAAAACTTGTACTGATACTCTTCAGTAGTCTTATGCATACCATCGGTACATTGCTCTGGCTCAGAACGCGTGAACAGCACAAACACGATCTGCCATTGACACCGCAGACATTTCATCCCCGCCGCATCCTTGTGATCCGCGTAGACTTGATCGGCGACCTCGTGATGTCCCTCACCGCCCTCCATGCACTACACAGAAGCTATCCCAATGCCGAGATTGATCTGCTTGCGCTCCCCTCAAGCGGCGCGATTGTTAGCGAAGACCCACAGATCAGCCATATTTTCAGCTATGATCCAAATGTCTGGCGCAGACCGCAGGCACTTCTACGTCTCCAAAACTGGCGCGAAGGCTGGAAACTGTATCGTCGGCTCAGGGCACGCCGCTATGATCTCGCCGTCAGCCTCTATGGCAACGTC
The DNA here is from genome assembly GCA_027311145.1 of Ktedonobacterales bacterium. Classification (GTDB taxonomy): domain Bacteria; phylum Chloroflexota; class Ktedonobacteria; order Ktedonobacterales; family Ktedonobacteraceae; genus DTNP01. Next base: position 533 of record DAICZM010000691.1, on the reverse strand, counting down.
GCCGCCATCCTTGCACTCCTGAGTCGCGCAACACGCCGCGTCGGCTATCTTGGCGAAAGCTATCACGCTTTCATGACCGATGGCATTGCTGGACGACATTGGCAACCCCACGAACATACACACGAAGTGGATTATTGCCTGAAATTAGCGCAAGCGGCAGGTGCAACCATCACGCCTGCTGACCGTATACCGCTGCTCTTCGTTGGCCTCCAAGCACGTCAGGACATTGATGATATCTTGCACACTGAGGGCATCACTGCTGAAAAACCGCTCGTTGTTTGCCACGTCAGTTCCAACAATGGACAATCCAAACGCTGGCCTGTACCCTATTGGGCCACACTGCTTGATCGCCTCCATCAGGAGCACGCTGCCCAGATCGTACTGACTGGCGCACCCGGCGATTTGAGCCTCATTCACCTGGTCATGAACCGTATGCAGCATCAAGCCTTCAATCTCGCCGGCAAAACAAGCTTGACCCAATTAGCCGCACTGATGCAACGTGCAGACCTCGTCCTGAGTGGTGATAGCGGTCC
>DAICZM010000690.1 GCA_027311145.1 Ktedonobacterales bacterium | reverse complement strand
GGTAGAGTGAAAACTCAATGGACGATCTGTGGTTGGCCGTGACGTGAGAAGGGAAATATATGTGCCCTCCGTAAAGAAATTGCTCTCCATACAGCACTCTGTCTATATTTTGGAAAAGAGAGGAAGTGTCAGGCGAAAAAGCGTGGCTAGCTCCTGAGTAATTTCCCATAACCTGCTCAGGTTAACGGTGGCTCCATAATTGGCGTTTCGATGGTGGGATCAGGATGCAACCTCACTGACATACGGATTGTCCCATCGAAGCGTCACCTTCTGATGCCGCTCCTAGACCTGCATAACTAATACCGTCGAGAGGGAGCCACCGGTAGCTGATCGTTTCCCTCTCTATTAATAGTGGAGGTACACCTGGCACGACTGATAGTGAGAACTGGGATGGCTAAGATGGTTCCAAAATAGCCGCAAACTGTAATAAGGCGACTGGTTCATCTCGAACCAGTCGCCTTATTACAGTTTGCGAGCGAGAGGAATGTTACGAGCCGGATTGTAGCTCGCTGAGTGTTGCATTGACAGTCAACTGCTGATTGCCGCGATAGACCTTGATGGAAATGGTTTGACCGGGATTGTAGAGTGCCAGGGCATCGCCGAGTGTGGCAACATCAATGATCTGTGTATTGCCGATCTGTACAATCACATCACCGGGTTGCAATCCCGCATTCGCTGCCCCTTCTCCACTGACAACTTGCACGATCAATGCGCCATGGTCAACTGCTAGATTATCCTGCGCTGCCACCAACTGATTGACATCAGCAACACGCACGCCCAGAGCGGCCCGTCCAGTGTGCGTGACATGCCCCGTTTGGATGATTTGTGGCACGATTAGGCTCACACGGTTCGAGGGAATGGCGAAACCGACACCATTGGCGGGCGTGTTAAACTCAGGGTCAATCGCCGTTAGTGTTGGGATGCCGATCAACTGGCCTTGCAAGTTGACCAGTGCGCCGCCGCTATTGCCTGGGTTGATGGGTGCGTCGGTCTGAATGGCTCCAGGAATGATTGCCCCACCCTGCCCTTCGCTTACGTTGCGATTGAGTGCGCTGATGATGCCGCTGGTCACGGTTTGCGTAATACCGAGCGGATTTCCGATAGCCAGGACATCTTGCCCAACGTTTAGTTTGGAGGAATCTCCGATAGGCACAACGACCATGTTTGTCGGCGGATTAATTTTGACAACGGCCAGATCATCGGCGGGGTCTACCCCTGTCACCTGCGCAGTCAGACGTGTGCCATCACTCATCACGACTTCAATCTGTTGTGCGCCACTGACCACATGGTTATTGGTAACGATATAGCCACGTTTGTCGATGATGACGCCAGAGCCAATCGCGTTTCCCTGAGTGGTCGTAACGTTAATTTGTACGACAGCTGGTCGCACATTAGCAATCACTGCTTCACGTACTGCTTCAACATTGCCGCTCCCCAATGCCGGGATAGGAACAACTGGCATGCCTGCCCCTGCTTGGAGAGAGCTACTAGCAGCGGGTGTGTTCGTTGTTGCACCGCTGCCTCGTCCAAATTCCCAACCAGCGGCGAACACGACAGCACCGAAGAGCAAGGCAAGTAACATGGTCAGGATGACCGCGCGCCCGGCGCCCGAGCCGCTCCCACCTGCCTGCGAAACCGGCACAAGAGGCGGTGGTTGGTTAGGAATATAGGTATTTGCCCCAAACTGACCTGGTACGTAAGGTGCTTGAGGC
>DAICZM010000068.1 GCA_027311145.1 Ktedonobacterales bacterium | reverse complement strand
GATATCAACCCAGCTGTCGTCACTAAACTGGCGGACCGGGGCAGTTTCCAGGCAGCGGGCCTCGTCACCGACGCCGAACTTTTCCTGCGCGAACTGCTCGAAGCACTGATGTAGTGTGTTACGCAGGCGAGTGCAGAAAAGGTGCGGATATTTGTAGAAAAGAATATATTACTTTCTACAAATATCCGCACCTTTTTATTGCTTATCACCTTCTTGGATGGGCATCACACACGGCACAAGGTGGTCGCTCTATCACCAACGTTGACCAGTGGCGTGTCTATCGTTCCCAGAACATAGCCATTATATGGCGCATAAATCTGCTCTACAATCTCAAACATGCGTAGCGCGTAAATATAGCCTAATAGCGCACCCTGTCGCACTTCAGAACCGCCCTGTACCTGCGCTACCCATATTCCACCCTAACTTGCATTTTCCTGTATCTGTGCCATCTCTTACTCCTTAGCTGTAAATAGTAGTATGTCAATTATTATGTCATACAGCAGATATCACATGCAGCGTTGTTGACTTTTCTCAGGAATCAGCATACACTGGCCAAAATACTTGTAGAGGAGTTTGTGCCCATGGCAAGCCTCGCATCTATGCCCACCATAGTAATTAATCAAAATGAACTGGCTAAATTTGGAGCAACGTGGCAAACAAACGGCGGAAGCCTTAGCCGAACACCTCCCTATTCATCTGGCGAACTTGGCAAGCCCTTCGATACTGCTATTGGTACAGCATTATCTACCATGCTGGGCGACATTCCTATCATCACGCCTGGAGCAGATGCACTTGTTCCTGCACTACCTGACTGTGTAGAGGTTGGACCTGTCCGTGTAATTGGCGGAATACGTCCACAAAATTTCGATGTCGGCTATCGGCCTGATGGCATCCGTTTTGCCTATGATACTAAAACATTGAACGATGCAAAAAGTGTTGGCAAAAACTGGCAGAATATGATCAATGATCTGGCAACAGAAGCAACTACTGTACATAGCCGCTTCCCTCATGCTGTAGTCGCTTTTATGGTAATTTGTCCAGAGCCATGTGTCTCCCCCGCCCGCAGAAAAGCTCTTATCGAGACGCTTGAACGCCTGGGACGCCGTAGTGGTGTTGATGGTCCTTTATATATGGCAGAAGCTATCTCCTTCGTTTTATGGAATCCAGAAGATGGCAGTATTGACCCCCAACTCCCTTCTACACAATCCCCACTGCGCCTGGAGAAATTTTCCGAACAGGTAGAAGCAGCCTATACAAGCCGTTATAAAGGACTGCCACCACATGCTGACTAGTACTATCAGGGTTATCTTGCGCTGATGTGATACTATGCCACTATACGAATATGATCAGATGTTCTTTTTGATAACACCAAATCCCAAATAAACAAAAGCCAAAACGCTGTGGCAGCAGCATTATGTTAGCTTATTTCTTAGAGGATTGTTTATATATGAAACCTTTGGCGACCTATCAAAAGCTACGTGGTGGCTACTACACTCCCAAGCCTATTGCAGATTTCCTCGCACATTGGGCAATTCAAACTGCCAATGCTCGTGTGTTGGAACCAAGTTGCGGTGATGGAACATTGCTCCAATCAGCAACGGAAACGCTGCTTGCGCGGGGTGCAACCCTATCATCTATTATTAATCAGCTACAAGGTATCGAGTTTGATCCTCAAGAAGCAGTAAAGGCGCGGGCGCGCCTCGCGTATGATGGAGACTCCCATCTACTGTCCGTGCATAATGGTGATTTTTTCGCCTACAGCTACAAGCATCTCGCCAATAAAGAGTATTTTGATGCTATTATTGGCAATCCACCTTTTATCCGTTATCAAAATTTTCCTGAAGAGCAACGCCAGATCGCCTTTTATTTTATGCAACAAGCAGGTTTACATCCCTCTCGTTTAACCAATGCCTGGGTTCCCTTTTTAGTCACATCTACATTGTTGCTTACCCAACATGGTCGCTTGGCAATGGTTATTCCAGCAGAATTGTTACAAGTAAACTATGCGGCAGAACTACGCTCTTTTCTTAGCCGCTACTATACATCTATTACACTGGTTACGTTCAAAAAACTCGTTTTCGATGATATTCAGCAAGAAGTGGTTTTATTGCTTGCCGAACGCAATGGGCATCTGCAAACAGGTATCAGAACGCTAGAGCTAGATGGTATCGCCGATCTTGTGACATGCAACGATACCGACTTCGCACAGATGCCTCTCAAAGAGATGGACCACTCTACCGAAAAATGGACAATGTATTTCCTTGAAGCGCATGAATTGCAGCTCTTACGCACGCTGCAAGAACGCCTAGACCTGACACGCGCTAGCTCTGTTATTGATGTAGATGTTGGTATAGTGACGGGCCTGAACAACTTCTTTGTCCTCACAGCCGAGCAAGTAGAACGTTATCAGCTTACACCATACACACAGCGCATTGTTGGTCGCTCAGCACAACTCACAGGTCTTCGTTTTCTGGAGCAGGATTGGCAGAAAAATGTTACCGATCAAGCACCGTCTTTTCTGCTCACAACGCCTGATATGCCCTTTTACCTGTTACCAGAAGAGCTAAAGAAATATATTACCGAGGGCGAAGAGAAGGGGTTTCATCAGGGATACAAGTGTCGTATTCGCAACCGCTGGTATGTTGTGCCATCGGTATGGATACCACAGGCATTTATGCTGCGTCAGGTGCATCAATATCCCAAGATTATTCTCAACGAGGCCAGTGCAACCAGTACTGATACAATCCATCGTGTAAAAGCGCGCAATGGATACTCCACACGCACAGTCGCCGCCGCTTTCCTTAACTCGCTTACCTTTGCCTTTTCAGAGATTATAGGCCGCAGTTATGGTGGTGGCGTCTTAGAATTAGAGCCAAACGAAGCAGAGAAATTACCTCTTCCATTGGTTGGAGCCGAACACCTTTGCCTTGATGATCTCGATACATTACTGCGATCTAAGGGCATTTATGCAGTCCTCGATATTACTGACCGCCTCTTGCTGCAAGAAGGCATGGGGCTGAGCATACAGGAAATACGACAACTACGCACAATCTGGGAAAAACTGCGTGACCGACGCATCAACCGCAAGCCTGATACAACCAAAAAGAAAAGTCCCCCACTCATCGTGTGCGCTCCGCCATCTTCATGATGTCTTGCGCTATCTCGCGCAGGGTCACACGCAACGCGGCAGGCTCACGAATAATGAAGGAACAGCGCAATGTCAGCAGCACACGCGCCATCCACTCCAGCGATTCCGTGTAACAGCGCATCGCCACGCCATTTTCTTCCTGCTCCAACGTTGCCAGCGCGGGCGAAATCATACGCCGTGCCTCCTCAAGCGTAGTTTCTAGTACGATATCTACTGTCTGTCCAACGGGCATCATTGCCAGCGAGCGATTGACATAGGCGACACAATCAAAATGGTCAGGTGGCTCAAATGTCCGCGCAAGCACTCTGCTGCTGCGTATGCGATCAAGGCGAAAGGTGCGAATATCAGCGCGCAGATGGCAATACCCTACTGTGTACCAGTAACCAGAACGACACACGACACCATAGGGATCAAATTCGCGTTCGGTCGCTTCGGCCGTCATCGCGGCCTGATAGCACAGCCAGACACGGCGTTTTTGCTGCGCCGCAACGCAAAGCATGACGACAATCTCACCTTCTGGTACATGCTCGACAAGGCGGTAGTCGAAGGTCAGCGTCTCCTGCACAGCTCTCACCTGTTCGCGTAATGCGGTAGATAACACACGCTCAATCTTTGTTTGTGCCCCCGTTACCGCTGGAGCATTGGTCGTCAAGCCTAGATGACGCGCGGCAATTAGCCCAACAGTCAGCGCGAAAGCCTCGTCATCCTGAAAGATCAGCGGCACTCTGGAGCCTGGACAGATACGATAGCCGCCATAGCGTCCCGCAACAGACTCAATCGGATAGAGCCGTTGCAGGGCAGTGATATAGCGACGTACCGTGCGTTCATCGACCTCTAGCCGCTCCGCCAGTTCTTTGCCACTGACCTTTCCACGTTGTAGCAAAATTTCGAGCATCGTAAGCAATCGTGTGGCTGGAAAATGTCGCATCGCAATATTTCCTCCGGCGTAAAATTTATGTAATCAGGACCGATTATAGCCGCATTCCCTGGTAAACTCAATGATAGAAGGGGGTAATACCTATGTCTTCATCGACAGCACTACTCATCATTGACACACAGGTTGGCTTGATTGAGCCTGCCTATCAGGGTTTCAGCGTACTGGAGCAGATTCGCACGCTACTGGACAAAGCGCGTGCTGCACGTGTTCCCGTCATCTACATGCAACATGATGGTCCTCAAGGGAGTGATCTAGAGGTTGACACTTCTGGCTGGCATATTCATCCCAGCATCGCGCCGCAGGAAGGTGAGCCAGTTGTCCGTAAACGCGCTTCCGATTCGTTTTACCAAACCACACTGGCGCAAGAGCTTGAGACACGCGGTATCCACCATCTGATTGTCACGGGCGGGCAGACCGAGTACTGCGTGGATACCAGCGTGCGCCGTGCCGTCTCACAAGGTTACGATGTCACGCTTGTCGGCGATGCACACACAACCTACGATAATCAGGTGCTCACCGCAGCGCAAATCATCGCTCATCACAATACACTGCTCGACGGTTTCTGTACAGACGAGGCGTGTGTGAGCGTCAAAGCAGCACAAGATATTGAGCTATAACGTTACATAACGGCGCATCTTGAAGGGAAAAACTCGATGAGTACAACACGAGACAAAACACAATTGCTCGACGATATGCGCAAGGGTTACGCGGCATTTAGCGCGCTATTGGCCTCCTTGAGCAGCGAGCAGATGACAACACCAGAGGTCAATAGCAGCTGGTCGGTGAAAGATAATATCGCCCATCTCACAGCCTGGCAACAGCGCGTGATTAACATGCTACCCGCCATTCGAGAGCAGCGAGAATTACCAGACCCGACACCAGCGATGACGGAAGAAGAGATCAACGCAATGTATTACCAGCAGTTCAAGACGCAATCGCTCGATCAGGTAGTCCAGACATTTCACGCGACCAGCCAGCAGTTTATCGCGGAAGTCGAAGCCACCAGTATAGAAGACCTGACCAAGCCTATCGCATGGCTCGGCGAGAGAGCAGTCTGGGAGTATATCGCGGGTGATAGCTACGAGCATTTTCAGGAACATAGCACAATTATTCACAACTGGTTAGCGCGCACAGACGTATGACACTACATATTTCACGCGAGCAGGCACGCCGCTTCCTCGCAACCTATCACTTTACACAGAACGATCTCACTGGCGTTTTTGCGCATCTGGGAACGGTTCAATATGACCCGCTCAATCCAGTTGGGCGCAATCCCGATCTTGTATTACAGGCCCGCGTCCCAGGCTATCGCGTCGATGACTGGCAAGCGGCGGCATACACAGAACGGCTCATTTATGATGCCTGGGATAAACAGGCATGTCTGGTTCCTGTCAGCGACTGGCCCTATCGCGCTATGATTCGCGATCTGCACCGTCCCTATCATGATCGCGAGATTCTCCAGGCCGAACCCACTCTTGTAGACACGCTTTTCCAGGCCATCGACGCACAAGGACCACTCTCATCGCTTGAATTTGAGGACGAGACACGCTACCCGGCAGGCTCCTGGTATGGCACAACACGTGCGAATCGTGTTCTGCGCTCTATGTGGGCTTGCGGTATGTTGCTCACGCATCATCGTAAGGCCGGGCGTCACTATTATGATCGCCCCGAACGGGTCATTCCTTCCGCGCATTATGCCTTACCCCCGCTACTCGACGAAGAGGTCTATTACCGCTGGATTATCGCACGGCGCGTTCAGGCAGTGGGTCTCCTGCGTCCGCAAGCAGAGGCAGCGATCTGGAGCGCGTGCGGCACGGGTCCACAGCGCAAACTCGCCTTTGCGCAACTCGTCGCGAATGAAACCATCACGCCAGTGCATGTTGGCGAACAGCGCACACTCTACTACATGCCTACCAGCGCGCTGTCCCTGTTAGCAGTTGAGCCACCGGCCCCACGTGTCATCTTCCTGGGACCGCTCGATAGCCTGCTGTGGGACCGTAAGGCCATCGCGCAACTGTTCGATTTCGAGTATCTCTGGGAGGTATACAAGCCTGTAGAGCAACGCAAGTGGGGCTACTATGTCTTACCAGTCTTCTATGGTGATCGCTTTATCGCACGGCTAGATTCGCGCATGGAAGGGCGAGTTTGGAATATTATGAACTGGTGGTGGGAACCAGGTATTCAGCCAGATGCAACACTTCGTCAAGCACTCAACAGCGCAGTTGAACAGTTTTTGCTCTATTTACGCGCCGAGAGCGTCGTCGGGTTGCCTGATATGTAGCGATGCAATGGGAGCAAGACATCGCATATCCAGCTCCCATTGCACCTCTTCTTTCTGGAGATACAAGCGACTAATGCGGGATGATCCCAGGGAACACGTACTGCTGTAGCATAACGATGATACCCAGGATGGTCGCTAACAACACACTATGGAGGAAGGTGCGACGAATGATGATGCCTTCCTTGCCAGCCAGAGAAGTTGTTGAGACGCCAGTTGTCACGTTTTGTGGCGAAATCATCTTACTCATGACCGCACCAGACGAGTTGCTGGCTGCCATCAGGATGGGACTGAGGTTCAACTGCTTCGCCGCGACCACTTGTAGGTTGCCAAAGAGCGCGTTACTAGACGTATCACTACCGCTGAGGAAACAAGCAATCCAACCGAGGAAGACGGAGAAGAAGGGGAAGATCGCCCCCACTTTTGAGATCGCCAGGCCGAGCGTATAGGCCATACCAGAATAGTTATACAGGTATGCAAGACCAACAATCAGCATGACCGTCAGAATAGCGAAGCGCAACTGACGCCACGAGTCAGCCAGAGCCAAGATCAGGATAGATGCACTTGAACCCGTTGCCATCGCGACAATCCAGGTGATAATCACCGAAACCAGAATAGCCGTACCAGTTCCTAATGGTTGGAAGGTGTACACTGCCGCATAGGGCTTTTTGTAGAGCGTTAGGAAGACCTGATTATGCAAGCCCGGCCACTTGATAAGCTGTTGCCCAAGCAGAGGAATCTTAAGGAAGGTCCAAGCAATCACGATGGCACTGACAAGCAACCAGGGCAGCCAGGCCAACACGGCCTCACTTGCCGAAGGTTTCCCATGCCCTTCAGCAGTGTCTAGCGTAGGGCGATACTGCTCGCTATCACTCGGTTTCCAGAAGCGCACAAACACAATCACGCAGATCAGCGAGACAAGAGCAGCCAACACGTCAGGCAATTCGGGACCGACAAAGTTAGAGACCAAAAATTGCGTGATGGAGAACGAGAGACCCGCAACCAGAGCAGCAGGCCAAACAGTACGCAAACTGCGAAAGCCCGCAAAGATAACGATTGCATAGAAGGGGAGGAAGAGGCCGAAGATTGGAAGTTGACGTCCAACCATCGCCGAAAGTTGGGCGGTATTCAGGTTTGTCACAGCATGCAGTGTGATAATTGGCACGCCAAGTGCGCCAAAGGCCACAGGCGTCGTATTGAAGATCAGGGTTAGCGTGACGGCATCAACGACATCAAAACCAAGCGCAATCAAAAGCGCACTGCCGATAGCAACAGGGGTGCCGAAGCCCGCAACGCCTTCCATCAGCGCGCCAAAGCTAAAACCGATGATCAGCAACAAAATACGGCGATCAGCAGGCACGTTGTACACCATCCAACGGCGGAAGAGTTCAAATTTGCCGGAACGGACCGCGATATTGTAGAGCCACATCGCATTCCAGACAATCCACATCACGGGGACAAGGGCGAAGACCATACCGTTGAGCGTTGAACTTGCCGCTAGATTGATAGGCATCTGCCACACGGCAATCGCGATGATGAGACCAATAACCAAGCCCGCCAGAGCAGCCTGCCATGCCGGTCTGCGTACAACACCAAGCAGAATAAGCACGACAATAATCGGGATGATACCTACGAGGAAGGATAGGAACAGGTTGCCTGCAACAGGGGTGAGTAGCTGTTGGAACATCTGTGTTACCTCCATATCCTGAAGATAATGTCAAAAGGATAGTAGCAGTGAAAACCAGGAAACAGATTCCACCGTCATTGTGGAATCACAAAGCAGCAATGGAAGATTTGTCCTCCTTTCACACAGTATGTTTTTTAGATATGCCAGACAAAAAACATGATATCTCCTAAACACGTTTCTCTGTGCATCAAGAAAATAGTGACATATTATAGAGCATCTGTCAAGGGTTATTGGAAATTTATTTTCCACATATCGGAGTAATCTTTCGCTTCGGCTACTACAGCTTTCCATAGCACAACTCTGTACATCTCGACTCGTATGATATAATAGAATACGGTCTTAGAGCTTGCCTCTCACGGGCTAAACCCGCTACGATACAAACAACATACCAGCACCAATGCCAATCAACAGGAGAACTTGGAGAAGATAGTTTATGCAATTCTTTGGGAAAATTATGGGTGATCCCAACAAGCGCGACCTCAAGGCGATTCAGCCGCTTGTCGATAAAATTAACGCACTCGAATCATCCATCAAAAAACTGAGTGATGCCGAACTGACCGCCAAGACAGCCGAATTCCGCGCCCTGCTCTTCCTTTACTTGAAAGGTGGTTTGGTGTTGGAAGATGAACTGGTGACATCGTTCCATGAAGCTCTCCAAAGCGTTGAACCCTTCGCCAGTGACTGCACTGACGCCGACCTGCACACCGCCATCACGGAATATCGCCAGAAACTTGAATATCGCGCAGACCCCGAACGCGATTTGCGCGATAAGCTCACCGATACACTTTCCGAGTGTTTCGAGCAGGCCTATGAAAAACTCTCACCCAAACTCAATCACCTCAAGGTTGCGGCAACCCTAACACGCATTACCGACACGCACGAAAGCTTAGAGCAACTCACGCAAGCCGAGACTGCCCAATCCGCTGTTCTCGCGCTGCTCCAAGAAACTGAGCCAGCCATCAAAGAGATTTCGTCAGAGTTACTTAGTGATGCTTTTGCAACAAGCTGGCAACGTTTTGAGAAACAGCATCACGAGAATGATCGCCTCGCGCAGCTTGCACAATTGCTCAGCGATACCCTGCGCCATTTGCAACCCGAGCTGGTCGCACTCAAGGCAGAAGCAATGGATGAGCTGATTCCAACTATTGCCAAACGCTACAAAACAGGCAAAACGCTTGAAGACCTACTACCTGAGGCTTTCGCGGTCACCCGTGAAGCTGGATGGCGCACGATCAAAATGCGTCATTACGATGTACAACTGATCGGCGGCATCGTCTTGCATCAAGGCAAAATTGCCGAGATGCGCACGGGTGAAGGTAAGACGTTGGTCGCAACCTTACCCGTCTACCTCAACGCACTGACCGGAAAAGGCGTGCATGTTGTAACCGTCAACGATTATCTCGCCCAACGCGATGCCGAGTGGATGGGCAATATCTATAAATTTCTTGGCCTGACCTTCGGCATCATCGTCAATGCCATCGAGCCACAGAGTCCTACACGCCGCGCCGCGTATCAAGCCGATATTGTCTATGGCACAAACAACGAGTTCGGTTTCGACTATCTGCGCGACAACATGGTCACATCGCTGGAACAGATGGTGCAACGCCAACTCAACTACGCCATTGTGGACGAGGTTGATAATATCTTAATCGATGAGGCGCGCACCCCACTGATTATCTCAGGGCAGGGCCAAGAGTCCACTGATATGTATGCCCGCTTCGCCCTGTGGGCCAAACGGCTCAAGGGCGAAACGGATTATACCGTTGAAGAGAAAACACGCACGGTCATCCTCACCGAGGATGGCATCGACAAAATTGAAAAACTGGCTGGTATTCAAAACATCTACGACGAGGCGAATATCGACCTGACACGCTATATGGAGAATGCGATCAAAGCCGAGGTCATTTTCAAGCGCGACAAAGACTATATCGTTAAGGATGGCGAGGTCATCATCGTTGACGAATTCACGGGTCGCCAGATGCCAGGGCGTCGTTATAGCGAAGGCTTGCATCAGGCCATCGAGGCCAAGGAGGGCGTCAAGGTCCAGCGCGAGAATCACACCCTGGCAACCATCACCTTCCAGAACTACTTTCGCCTCTACGACAAACTAGCTGGCATGACAGGAACCGCCTTGACCGAGGCTGAGGAACTCCATAAAATTTATCAACTAGACGTGATGGTCATTCCAACAAACAAGCAGATGATCCGTCAGGATTTACCCGACCTGATCTATCGCACCCGTGATGCCAAGTTCAATGCCGTTGTCGCAGAGATCATAGAACGCTATGAAAAAGGGCAACCAGTGCTAGTTGGCACAACTTCAGTCGAAACCTCAGAATATCTCGCTGGTCTGCTTGAAAGACAGGGTATTCCACACAATGTCTTAAACGCTAAACATCACGAACGCGAAGCTCAGATCGTCGCACAGGCCGGACGGAGCAGCGCAATCACTATCGCGACTAATATGGCAGGTCGCGGAACTGATATTCTGCTCGGCGGCAATCCTGCCGGCTACCTCGATAGCATTCTCCGCCACCATGCCGAGCACATTAGCTATCTTCACGAGATGCCCACACGCACAGAGGATGAGCGTGAAGAGAAGGAAGATGCTATTCGCGAGTATCTTGCTAATATGACAGAGGACGAGAAGCAGGAGCTATTGCGCCAGAAAGAGCTGGAATGCAAAAAGGACCACGACTTCGTCCTCGAACGCGGCGGCCTGCACATCATCGGCACCGAACGCCACGAGTCGCGCCGTATCGACAATCAGTTACGTGGACGCGCTGGACGCCAAGGTGACCCGGGTTCATCGCGCTTCTACTTAGCCCTAGATGACGAATTGATGCGCCGCTTCGCTGCTGACCGCGTCGCCAAGGTCATGGAAAGCGTCGGTATGGAAGAGGATATGCCGCTGGAAAGCCGCATTGTCTCACGCCTGATCGAAAGCGCACAAACAAAGGTTGAAGGCCACAACTTCGATATCCGCAAAAACGTCGTCGAATACGACGACGTGATCGCCAAACAGCGCGAAGTTATCTATGCCGACCGCCGTGCCGTCCTAGAACATGCCGACCTACACGAGCGCGTCATGACCATGATTCGCGCCGAGGTCACAAAAATCGTCGATAATCATATCCCAACGCCCATCGTGACCGAGCTTGAAGAGCTTGAAAACCTCTTCCGCACACTAGAAATCTGGGTTTCGATCTCCGAAGATCTGATCCCCGAAAACATTCAAGCCGTGCGCCGCGACGATATCAAGCAACAACTGCTTACCCTCATCATCGAACACTATGAAAAACGCGCTGAGCAGCTTGAGGAACAGCAGCAAACCCTCAAAAACGAAAATCCAGACCTGAACATTTTCACCATTCGCGATCTGGAACGCTCCTACACACTACAGGTCATTGATCGACTCTGGATGGACCACATCGATGCTCTGGATGTCATGCGCGCCGCCATCGGCTTCCGCTCTATTGGGCAACGCGACCCGCTGGTTGAGTTCAAAAATGAGGCATTCAGCATGTTTGAGGACCTCAAACAAACCATCCAGCACTATATCGTTGACTCGCTCCTCAAACTCCTGCGCAACGAATTCACGATCAGCATCCAGCGACCTGAGCCACAACGCAAAGCACCTTCTTCACCCACCAAATTGCGCACCAACAGTGAAGATATTGCTAGAGCGAGCGGACAAGCCAAAAGCAATACCGCTGAGGAACGCTCTAAAGGGCAAGCACGCCGTAACAACAACAACAATGGACGCACCAGCTCTGCCACACGTGCCACCTCATCTACATCTAGCGCACAATCTTATGCGAACGCAAAAATTGGGCGTAATGACCCATGTCCCTGCGGCAGTGGCAAAAAATATAAAAAATGTCACGGAGCTTGATAGATCACCAACGAAAAGAGGGACGGGCCGCATTGGTGTGGCCCGTCCCTCTTTTCGTTGGTAGATTGAAGATATATTCCATTCGCATATAGATGAAAAATGCACAAATGTATGCATAAGCCTGGACTTATGCATATCCTCATAACTTGTAAAGCAAAAACATAGTATTCACGCACTTTTTCATGGTACGCTTACCAACAAGGAATAGCGTACCCATAACTTTTCCCTTACTTCATCGATGGTTCATCCATCAGACGCGAAAGGATTTCTTACCTTATGATGAACGGTCATCAGATTGCAGAGCTGTCAAGCCAGTGGGAGATGAATCCACGCTGGAAAGGTATCAAACGTCCCTACACTGCTGAAGATGTGTTACGATTGCGTGGCTCTATTCACATCGAACACTCTCTTGCACGCATCGGCGCAGAGCGTTTGTGGACACTACTCCACACCGAGCCCTATGTCGCCGCACTTGGCGCGCTAACAGGCAATCAGGCCGTCCAGCAAGTCAAGGCTGGACTTCAGGCCATCTACTTGAGCGGATGGCAGGTCGCTGCTGATGCAAACCTTTCTGGTCAGATGTATCCCGATCAGAGTCTTTATCCCGCGAACAGCGTGCCGCACGTTGTCAAGCGCATTAATCAGGCATTACAACGCGCCGACCAGATTCAGCATTCCGAAGGGAAAGGTGATACCTACTGGTTTGCCCCCATCGTCGCAGATGCCGAGGCGGGTTTTGGCGGTCCCCTGAATGTTTTTGAGTTAATGAAATCGATGATTGAAGCGGGCGCGGCAGGCGTCCATTTTGAAGATCAACTTGCCTCTGAGAAAAAATGTGGTCACATGGGTGGCAAAGTGTTGATCCCAACGCAGTCTGCTGTCAGAAATCTTGTCTCGGCCCGTCTTGCCGCTGATGTGATGGGTGTGCCCACTCTGCTCATCGCGCGCACCGACGCCAACGGCTCGTTCTTGCTTACCAGCGATATCGACCCTGTCGATCATGCCTTTATCACGGGCGAACGCACAGCGGAAGGCTTCTATCGCATTCGTGGCGGCATCGACTCTGCTATCGCGCGTGGCCTCTCCTATGCTCCCTATTGCGATCTGATCTGGTGTGAAACCTCGGAGCCAAACTTGAAAGAGGCCCAGCGTTTCGCTGACGCCATTCACGAACAGTTCCCGGGCAAGATGCTGGCCTATAACTGCTCACCCTCGTTCAACTGGCGCAAGAAGCTTGATCCCGCCACCATTGCAACGTTCCAGCAGCAGATTGGCAAAATGGGCTATGCCTTCCAATTCATCACGCTCGCGGGCTTCCATGCCCTCAACTATAGCATGTTCGAGCTAGCACGCAGCTATCAAGAGCGCGGCATGACGGCCTACTCCGAGTTGCAACAGGCCGAATTTGCGATGGAACAGCATGGTTACACCGCGACCAAACACCAGCGCGAGGTCGGCACAGGCTACTTCGACGAGGTAGCGCAGGTTATCGCTGGCGGCTCTTCCTCGACAACCGCTCTGAGCGGCTCAACCGAAGAAGCCCAATTCCATTGATCGCTATCACAGTGTAACAGCACGAGATAACGCCATACAGAATACCCATGAAGTTTCTGTATGGCGTTCGCGTACTCTCTCTTTGCCCTTCATTTTATCCTCTCTTATAGCGTATAATAACAACAGATGGAAAACACATTTCTACATCTCGGAATATGGAAAGGAATAGATTCTATGACGAATCCCGCCACCCCTCAGTATGCTGAGGGTATCGAGATTAATGCTCCTATCACGCCGGAATTTGCTGAGATACTGACACCCGAAGCGATGAACCTGGTCGCCAAACTTGCGCGTGCTTTTGAGGAACGTCGCGAACAACTGCTGGCACACCGCGCACAGCGTCAAGCTGATCTCGATGCAGGCAAACTGCCCGATTTCCTGCCCGAAACCGCCTATATTCGCAATAGCGCATGGACGGTTGCCCCTATCCCACAAGACCTGCTCGACCGCCGTGTAGAGATCACAGGTCCTGTTGACCGCAAAATGATTATCAACGCCCTCAATTCAGGCGCAAAAGTCTTTATGGCGGACTTCGAGGACTCACATGCTCCTACCTGGGACGGCACCATTGAAGGCCAGGCGAACTTGCGCGATGCTATCGCGGGCACAATCACTTTCACCAGCCCTGAAGGCAAGCAGTATCGTCTGAACGACAAAATCGCTACACTCCTAGTACGCCCGCGTGGTTGGCATCTCGACGAAAAGCATGTCACCATCGATGGCAAACTGGTTTCTGGCGGCATCTTCGATTTCGCGCTCTACTTCTTCCACAATGCCAAAGCACTGATCGCCAAAGGGAGTGGTCCCTACTTCTATTTGCCCAAACTGGAAAGTCATCTGGAAGCGCGTCTCTGGAACGACATCTTCGTCATGGCCCAGCAAGAGTTGGGCATTCCTAACGGCACAATTCGCGCCACCGTGCTAGTCGAGACCATTCTGGCATCCTTTGAAATGGACGAAATTCTCTACGAATTGCGCGACCATTCAGCCGGCCTGAACTGCGGACGCTGGGACTACATCTTTAGCACCATCAAAAAATTCCGCAACATTCCCGACTTTGTCTACCCTGACCGCGCGCAAGTCACCATGACCACACATTTCATGCGCTCCTACTCGCTGCTACTCATCAAGACATGCCACCGCCGCAATATTCACGCGATGGGCGGCATGGCCGCCCAGATTCCGATCAAAAGCGATCTGGCCGCCAACGAAGAGGCTCTCAACCGCGTGCGCGCAGATAAAAGG
>DAICZM010000689.1 GCA_027311145.1 Ktedonobacterales bacterium | reverse complement strand
CGCGAGTCGCAAGGCTCCCTGAGCAAGCCCTGTGGTGGAAAGAAGAACCCCCGTCCATTCATGGCGGGGAGTGTCAGAAAAGAACACGGAATAATAGGGCACATTGTATTATCGAGGGTGTGAAGACCGAAGAGGACTGTGCGCGCCTGGCTGACATAACTCGTGTGCATATTCTACCACTACGTATATCGAACACCTAAATTTTGCCGTACATGCGAAGCCTATAGTAGATTGTTCTTGCTTCTCTCTTCTATTTACCGCTAGGTCAGCACTTCGCCAACATATCACGCCCAACACAAAAAAGCAAGGGATAAACACATCAATAGAAAAATGCCTATCCCCTTCATACCGCTCTACAAGCCAAGCAAGAAGCTTAGGAGTGGCGCAACCACTCGGCGACATCAGGAGCAAAGTAGGTGATAAGCATGTCCGCGCCAGCGCGGCGAATGCCAGTCAGCACCTCCATGACGATACGTTGTTCGTCGATCCAGCCATTTTGTGCGGCTGCTTTAATCATCGAGAACTCGCCACTCACGTTGTAGGCCGCGATGGGCAGGTCCACGCGGTCACGCACCTGCCGAATGACATCCAGGTAGGCCAGAGCGGGCTTGACCATCACGATGTCCGCTCCCTCTTCAATGTCTAGGGCGACCTCGCGCAAGGCCTCACGCGCGTTCGCCGGGTCCATCTGGTATGAGCGGCGATCTCCGAATTGCGGCGTCGAGCCAGCAGCATCGCGGAAAGGACCATAGAAACCAGAGGCAAATTTGGCGGAATAGGCCATAATCGGCGTCTGTTGATAGCCCTGTTCGTCTAGCATAGTGCGAATGGCTCCCACGCGCCCGTCCATCATGTCGGAAGGTGCGACGATATCTGCCCCTGCCTCGACGTGTGAGAGGGCCATCTGTGCCAGCAGTGCGAGCGAGGCATCGTTCTGTACGTTGCCATTGAGAATGACGCCACAGTGCCCGTGATCGGTATACTCACATAGACAGACATCCGTGATTATCAGCATTTCCGGTACGGTTGCTTTGATTGTGCGGATCGCCTGCTGCACAATTCCCTCGGCTGCATAGGCCTGTGAGCCAACACCATCCTTCTCATTGGGAATACCAAAGAGCAACACCGCCGGAATACCCAGTGCGGCCAAACGCTCAACCTCACGCCCCAACATTTCCAGCGGCCACTGTACAATACCCGGCATAGACAGAATAGGGTTAGGCCGATGAATGCCCTCTGCGATAAACATTGGATAGATCAGCTGCTCGACCTGAAGATGCGTCTCACGCACCATGCCTCGCAATTTTTCGTTCTGACGGGTGCGCCTCATGCGCACAATAGGAAATTTACTCATAGCAAGCTCCACATATATTACACCAAAAACCTGTAAACACGATAATCGGTCCCTACTGCTCTGTCAAACGTGATTGCATACCTATCCATGACACCCAACAACATTGGAAAGAAGCGTAGGGACCGATTCATCGCGTCCGCGCTCCCACACCACGCGTGTTCACCTCCCTCTGGCACGATCGATGGATAATGGCATCCTTGGTCTTGGCCACGACGGACGCGATAAATCGGTCCCTACTGCTCTGTCAATCGTCATGGCGCACGTTTTTTGTGCCTGGGAGCAGGGCGTGATAATGCTCTTTAAAATTTTAAAGCGGATACGAACCCGTTCACCATATCTGGATTAATTTTTTAAAGAGCA
>DAICZM010000688.1 GCA_027311145.1 Ktedonobacterales bacterium | reverse complement strand
CGTCATGATGGTGGGGGACCCGCGGCAGTCTATCTACGGCTTCAACACGTCCGGTCCTGAATACATGGAGCGCTTCGGCGTGGAATTCGCGGCCAAGAGAATCGAGCTGACCGCGAACTACCGCTCGTCGAGAGCAGTGGTAAAAGTGGCACAGTTGCAGGATCCGAACTATATGGTCGCCATGCAGTTGCCAATTGAGGGATCGGTCACAGTCCTTGTGGGGCAAGACGAACAGGACGAAGCTAAGCAAATCGCCGATGAGCTCCAGCGGTTGTTCTCCGAAGGTCATGCAGATGTGGAGGGCGGTGTCGAGCCATCCAAGTGCGCGATTCTCGGGCGTACCAGGTTCGCTCTACTTGCCATTGAGGCCTTGCTCAAGGAAAGGAACATTCCTTACTACAAGCGGCTGACGGCGAACCATGAAAACGAGTCCGAAGCGGTAGACGACTTCCAATTGGCCATGCGGGTCTTGGCAAATCCGATGGACCGCTTGCATTTGTCCGCTCTTGCAAAGAAATGGAAAGTGGCCTTTCCCCTCATGTCCGACTACGTGTCCGCGCTAAGGGGCATGGCAGAGGCGGCGAGCGGCACGCGGCCGCTGGCGATATACGAAGCCATAGAAGCCATCGCCAAGAACCAGTCACGCCTGGACCTAATGCCGGCGTTGAGCATACTGGAGAGGTACGCCGACGGCCTCGAGGAGCCCGACCGCCTGGCCATCTACGAGGATGTGGCAGTTTTCCGGCAGGAGTGGGATCAATACCTGCGAGCGGCCGGCGGATCGAAGGCGCTAAGCAGTTTCATCAGCAGCAAAGCCCTCGGCAATACGCAGAAGGCTGCCCGCGAGGGGGTTGCGTTACTAACCGTTCACTCGTCCAAAGGGCTCGAATTCGACGTTGTGTTCATCGCTGGGATGGCTGAAGGTTCTTTTCCCGACTATCGTGCAACTGGCGCAAAGGAGCAAGCCGAAGAGCGCAGAAATGCGTTCGTAGCTGTCACGCGTTCGAAGCGGCTACTCTATCTTAGCTACCCAGCCAGTCGCGTTATGCCTTGGGGCGGAACCCGGCGTCAAGTGCAATCCCGGTTCTTATCTAATTTGAGCTAACGTCGGATGAACCACTGACCTCACCAGCAGGTTCTCCAAGGATGCCGGTGGTAGGGAACCCAAGGAAATCTCAGATTCATATGACCACTGATAATCCAAATCCCAACCTCAATAACTGGTTTATAGAACTGGCGAAGTCAGTGACACCTGTTATGCAGGAATTTCGGGCAAGCATGGAAGAAGTCGCTCGCCGAATTGATAAAGCGTTTGCCCCTATTCTTCCCCAAATCGCTTTAGCAATAGAAGGGATGCAGCGCCTTCCCGAGGAGCTTCGCCCGACAATACGCGCTCTTGCCGAGCGTGGTTGGTTTTTTTCTGGACAGATGGGAATATCAGAACTTCGAACATTACAGGCTTGGTTTGATTCCGGAGATTTCCAGAAGATTGACCAATATATGCATGACTGGATTTGTAGTGAGTTGGAGGCAATTAAGGCTCGTGCCTGTGACGCCTTCCCAAATCGCGCAGCTATCATCTCTTCTGCGATGGATGCTCATATGGCAGGCCAATACGCGCTCTCAATTCCTGTTCTTCTTATTCAGGTTGAGGGTATGTGTTTGGATACATTGAATGTCATGCTATACAGCACACAATATGGAGTTCCCAATAC
>DAICZM010000687.1 GCA_027311145.1 Ktedonobacterales bacterium | reverse complement strand
TGTGGGGATGCTGCTTGTGCAGAATGTACGCCAAAAGCCAGTGAACACAATACCATGACAACTGCAAAACCTGCGCAACGTTGTAAGACATACTGCAACATAGCTCGCCATGTCCAGATAGCGCGTACATGCATCTGGTTGCTCCTTTTCCATTTTTATGCGCTCTGAGATAACCATACAGCACAGCAATCCCAGCAGAGAATGAGCGAAATGCGTCCGCTTACGTCCTTTTTTCTCTTTCACCAGCACTACAATATAGCTATCTGCTATTATACAATATAGCATATTGTTATTGCATTTGTCAAGCGTAAGACTGACCGATGCAGTTGCTGGCTTAGCCTCTGGTGTCGTATACTTTCATAGCAGCATACAAGCCTCCCCTAATCAATGTTCATACAAGGAGAAGCAATAAGCATGGCAATGTCCAAACGATGCATTCCCTATACGCCACGCAACCGAGAACTCAAAGACACAGTTTTTGCGCTAATCACGACCGCTGGGGTCCAATTACGTGACCAAGAACCTTTCGATATAGAAGGTGACAATAGCTGGCGGCTCATTCCAGGGGATGTGCAAGCCAATCAACTGATGGTCATCCATGAACACTATGACCACCGCGATGCGGATCTAGATAGCAATGTGGTGTTTCCTATTGATCGCCTCCGTGAACTTGCGGATGAGGGCATTATCAAAGGAGTCAGTGACAAACATCTTGGTTTCATGGGATATACGCAGCAATTCCGTGATTTATACGAACGTGCCGCACCTGAAATGGCGAAGATTATCTTACGTTCAAAAGCCGATGGGGTCATTCTTACCGCTGGATGCCCTTTGTGTCACAGGGTAGTTGTTGCCATCCAGCGCGAAATCGAAATGGTCGGCATTCCCACCGTCCTCATTACCGTTGCCCCCGACCAGTCACAACAAGCAGGACCGCCACGAGCGCTTGCTCCTGTTCACTTCAAGTTGGGAAACAGCCTTGGGGGGCCACACCAGAGCGATCTGCAACGCAAGGTTCTGCTCGATGCATTACGTCGCTGGGAGGCGCGCGAAGAGCCTGGACACCTGTGGGAGATCGCATATCCTGACTATGATAGCAGCCAATGGCAACCCATTGAGTTGCGCGAGGGATGAGAGAACAATCATAAAAAATCAGCACAAGAAAGCAGTAAAGATATGCCAGATCGAACAGAAACCAATAACTGGAATAGCAAAATCATCGAGGAATTTCGCACGCATGGAGGCAAAGTCGGTGGCCCTTTTGAGGGAAGACCTTTACTTCTGCTGACCACCACCGGCGCGAAAAGTGGTCTGCAACGCACAACACCCCTGGTCTACTTAGCAGATGGCGAACGTCTGATGGTTTTTGCCTCCAAAGGGGGAGCCCCAAGCAACCCTGACTGGTACTACAACCTCCTTGCTCACCCTGAAGTAATCGTTGAGGTAGGCCGCGAAAAGTTTGCGGCACAGGCTTCTGTCATAAGCGGCGAGCAGAGAGATCAGCTCTATGCGCAACAGGCCGAACAAATGCAATCTTTTGCTACCTATCAAGCAAAAACCACCCGTACTATCCCAGTAGTTGCGCTGGAACTGCGTAAAGCCTGAGCATTCCCACCCCGTGATGGCACTCCCAGTCGAGCCGAGGGGTGGAGAACAAAAAATCCGAAGAAGGCCGCCTTGTCACAATACATAGTGATAAGGCGGCCTTCTTCGGATCTGCAT
>DAICZM010000686.1 GCA_027311145.1 Ktedonobacterales bacterium | reverse complement strand
GGTCGGGAGCGTTCCCCAGAGGTTCAGCGCAGCAGAGCGTGTATGCCAAAGGCGCGGGGGAATTGTGACATCCTGATCGTAATATTGCTGCAATTCGGCAGATAGCTCGATGTGAATGCCTTCCGCATCCGCAAAACGCAAGAAGAGATTGTTGCCCGCCCCATGTCGGCCCGGCCCCCAGAGTAGTTTTGCCTGATGGCGTGCCAGATGATCGGCCCAACGCAGCAGGTCTACTCCCTCAGCAATCGAGTAGCCAATATGGTCAATGCCCGCCTGGCCTTGCATGAACATCAAGGTATGATGATCGCTATTGCAACGCAACCAAACACACTCACGCAGCAACCAATCAGAAATGTCGAACCCCAGAGCCTCGGTATAAAAATCAACCATTGCCTCAAGATGGAGCGTTTGCAAGGCAACGTGCTGCAACATCAGCGGGCGAAAGCGTTGCCCCTGCTTGAGTGGCGCGCTATAGTGCTGGAACTCATCAGATATGACTGAAATCTCGATGCGATTGCCATCGGGGTCTTGAAACCAGAGCGTATCGCCCAGTTCGGCATCGCCATCACGTGGCTCTAACATCAGTTGAACATTTGCCATTTGCAGACGCGCTGCCAGAGCAGCCAACTCGGCATCGGTATCAACCTCAAATGCCAGGTGATGCAGTGGAATACGTTGCGTGGGGCGACGCCCATTACTACTCGCTGGGCGCACATCATTGAAGAGACCGAGACAATGATATTCGTCACCCAGTGCAAGGAAGAGGTTTGCTTCTTCCAACGCCATATCTCGCTCAGCAGAACCGCTGGCAAGGGCGCGCAGGTCAAATCCCATCACCTGACGATAAAAACGTGCCTGTGCTGCTACATCGTTTGCCCATAACCCTACATGTGCCAGTCGCTTCACTTTAACTTTCTGAATCTGCTGATTGCTCATTATTCGCTCCTTATGATGGCTTCATGATAGCTTCGCTTATCCCTGGCTATTTTCACACTATGCCAGAGTGTATCATGGCTTATCGCAAAATTGAAGACACATCGTGGGAAGTACAGTACTTATGTGCTACTCAGCAGAGAGGTCTATTGTTTCAAGTACACGCACAAGCGGAGCAACCGGCAGAGGTGTTTCTGGTGTTTTTGTCGCACTATCACCACGCTTCTTGAGCAACGTTGCTAGCGGCGCATACGATGTGCGTGAGTGTTGTCTTCTACGACTCCACAGGACATGCAGGAGAAACCCTGCAATAATCCCGAGAAAGGTAAAAACAATCAGCGAGATGCGCCAATGCGAAAATAAAAGAAGAAGACCCAAAGTGATACTTATGCTTAGTGCCAGCAAGATACACAGAGAAAGCAAGAGGTGAACATGTGCGGTCTTTTTGATCAGCCTATGCCAACGCTGCTCCAACGCTTCGCCCCATGGCCGCTCACGGGATATCTCAAAAGAGCGTTGCCGCTGGGCAACTTTGCCAGTCGCTACGACGCGCTGAACCTGCACAGGCCAGAGAGCATGACTGATATGACTTGTTTGCCGTTCTCCCTGTGAGAGCCTATATCCCCTGTTATTCACTGTTTACTCCATAATATCAATATAAGCATGTCTATATAGCATATGCTGCCTTACATTGCCCAGGAAAGAAGAAAATACTATGCAACTGCCACGCCAGTGAAGTGCCGGCATTCACCGGAACACTTCAGCACACCGTATGCACACACCCCACAAC
>DAICZM010000685.1 GCA_027311145.1 Ktedonobacterales bacterium | reverse complement strand
CTCGTATGTTTACGATACACCTGGTAGCGTTGCTGCCTATCAGAACTCCAGACCTGCACAGTTTTGTCGCGCCCACCAGAGGCTAGCAATTCATCTGTCGGTGACCATGCTATAGTAAAGATATTATCACTATGACCCGTGTACGTAATGTAGTGGTTAGAAGACATAGTAGTATCCTCACACCGAATGACAGGCACATTTCAATAGCCAGTCAATGTTCGCGTGGCCCTTCGATCAACAGATTAATGGCATGGGGTAACACTGGCAAGACATATTCTAGACACTCCTTGACAGCTTTAGGGCTGCCCGGCAGATTGATAATCAAGGTCCGTCCACGTACACCCGCAACGCCACGTGAGAGCATAGCGGTCTTCGTGTATTGCAGACTGATAGCACGCATCGCCTCCGCGATACCAGGAGCATCACGCTCCAGCACGCTTTTTGTCGCTTCTGGCGTCACATCACGCGGAGCCAAACCGGTGCCACCCGTCGTCAAGATCAGGTTGAGGTGCTGCTCGTCGCTCCACTCGCAAAGCACCGCCGCTATCTGCACCGCTTCATCTGGGATAATCGCCCCCATGCTGACTATTGCGTTAGGCAACTGCTGCACGAAAGTGCGAATAGTTGCGCCGCTCAAGTCTTGTCGTTCACCACGTGACGCGCCATCGCTAATAGTCAGTACGCCAACAGTAATCACGGCTATCCTCTTGTTGTCAACTCTCGCATTAACGCGCCAATCCGGCGGCGCGGGCCGTAGAGCCAGACAGTATACTCGTCGGGTAAATCCTCTACCTCAACCGTACATCCCATCTCAGATGCCAGTTTGCGTGCCAACAATAGAAATTGCCCACGCTCGGCCTCGTCGCGACTTTGCGAGCTGAGTGCAAGTCGCCCCATACGCGCCTCCGGCTCCAGCACACTATTAATTAAGGTACTCAACTGGTCAAAGCCAAAGACAACCTGAAGATTTGGCAGCTCTTCCTGCTGACCTTGTGATGATGGCATCGGTATAGCCTCTTTTTCATCTTCCACATTATCATCTTCTTCCAACTCTTCCTCATCTTCAAATCCTAAAAAATCTTCGATATCGTTATCGCCGATTTCATCGCTCTCTTCGCTCTCATCTTCGTGCGGCTCTGGCATATTTTGCCGTTCCAGAATGGCCCGATAGAGAGCGCGGAGCTGCTCCAGAATAACCTCGCGGGCATCATCAGGAACATCCGAGCGCGGATATACGTAAGCTAACACGTGATGAAGTGGATCAGAATAGACAAACGGCGTAGAAGTGGCAGCGCGTCGTCCGCAATTTGGGCAGGTAGAAACATTCAGCAGGCCCGCCAGCACAACATATTGCAAGTGTGGGTCTTGCTCAACATTCACGTATTCATAAATTGGACTTTTAAACACCTCTCCACAAGGACAGGTAAAAGTTTGTTGTGTTGCACGTGACATAAATCTATCGTTCAGAAACTTTCTCAATAAAACAGCTTTTTTCGCAAGGACCACTTGATCGCGTCCGTTGACATTCAGTATACCATATTGTGCCATAGCATTCTCTGAGGACATCTCTCACTCTCTCACAGCAGCCTTGTTTGTTATACTGTCGTCATGTATACTTGCTACTATAAAATGTAGCACGAGGATGGTAACACTATGACCATATCACCTTTATTCCAATTTACATCTGATCAGTCACCCGTTATTGCAGAACATTACGATAGTATGAGC
>DAICZM010000684.1 GCA_027311145.1 Ktedonobacterales bacterium | reverse complement strand
CGGATAGTACTGCTGATTACCCATACCTGGCTGTTCCCATCCAGGTTGCCCACCTGTTCCTATGCCACCAAAACCCGGTTGACCACCAGAGTCTTGCTGACTAAAAGCATATTGCTGCCCCTGGCGCGCACTCATAGCCACAAGAGAACTAGACGAACCTGGCTCCGGCAAAGGCGGGAAACTATCGGAGAAGCCACGCGACCAACCACTCTCAGGTGGTAACAATGGTGGGAAGCCCGCATTGCCATTAGACATCTCGGTCACCGAAAATGTACCCGCCATCTCATTAGCACGATCTGGCAAACGGAAGGTTGACACGGAAGAGCGCAACTGCTCCGAGAGTTCTGCCAGATAACTGACACTCACGGCGGCATCCTGCGTTCCTGCATCTGTCTGACGTGTGATCTCCGAGATACGACCCATAGCAACCGCCACTGCTTCAGAGACTGGGATTTGCTCATTCGCAGAACGAGCAATACCTTGAATCATCTGGGCCTGTCGTTCTACCGCGCCGTAGATGGAGTTCAATGAACGCCCTGCATCATCAGCTAATTGTGACCCCTTTACGACTTCTTGTGTGCTATCTTCCATAGCAACCACAGCATCATAAGTATCGCCTTGAATACTTTTCACCAATGTGGCAATACGTTTAGTGGACTCTGTCGAACGTTCTGCAAGCAAGCGGATTTCATCGGCAACCACCGCAAAACCACGTCCATGCTCACCCGCCATGGCAGACTGAATAGCGGCGTTCAGTGCAAGTAGGTTGGTTTGATCTGCAATATCATCAATGATACGCACAATTTCACTGATCTCGTTTGAACGTTCACCCAAACGCTTAATTTTCTTCGACGTTTCTTGCACGTTTTCGCGAATGAGCATCATGCCATCAATCGTCTGACGCACGGCTTGCTGACCCATATTCGCATTGCGCAACGCCTCTTGTGCCACTTCCACGCTCGATTGTGCATCACGTGCCACACCCTGAATGAATGTAGCCAGTGCTTCAACAGCCTTTGTAGTTTGCGCAATCTGATCCACCTGCGTCTCTGACGCCTGCGCAAGCTCTGCCGAGCGATCAAGAATGCGACGGGTTGCATTCGTCACTTGGACAGCCGTTGATTGAACTCGTCCGACGACTTTCGCCAACTCTTCAATCATATAGTTAAACGAGTCCGCCAACACGCCTAGCGTATCAGGAGTCACTTCTGCCTGGACGCTCAGGTCTCCATCACCAACGGCACTGACTTCTTGGAGCAGCTTTTCGATTTGCGCTTGCAAAGCGGCTGCTTCGCTCCCACCAGCCAGCGGAGAAGCACCATTTGCGCTACCCCCTTGACTATCGAGAAGCGTATTGAGCGATATGGAGAGCATAGCAAACTCATCATCACCATTGACAGTTGCCCGTGCGCTACGGTCTCCACCGGCATAATCACGGCACGTATCTACCAAACCTATCAAGCGATCTTTTAAGCGACGTTGCACAATATAGTGCGTGATGAGAATACCTAACACAACAACAATGACGCAAAACAATACAACCAACTCAAAGATTGTTTTGTTTGTTGAGGAGACTTGCATGCCTACCAGGCCAAGCGAAGCAACGGAGATAACAGCAACTGCAATAGAGATAAACATCCCTGTTTGCATAAGTGCATTAACTGTCATTCCACCTTTATTACGGTCAGGATTCATCCACCAGACCTCCTATGCAGTAACAAATTGATCTATTTAA
>DAICZM010000683.1 GCA_027311145.1 Ktedonobacterales bacterium | reverse complement strand
AGATTGTAGTATCGTGTAGGATATATACTGCAGTTCGCTAATAACGATGCAAGATCGCATTAAAATATATAGAGGTGACAGTGGGGATCAAGAATGAAATCAATGCAGCACTTAATGCCCACTCAGCTTGGAAGAATAATTTTAAAGATTTTCTGAACGGTCGAGCTTCTTTTGACCTTGCGTCTATTGACGCTACCAATCAGTGCGATTTTGGAAAGTGGCTAAACAATGAAGGTTATCGGATGGTTCCATCTGAGCTTCACACTGAGATATGCGCTGTACATGAAGAATTTCACAAGATTGCTGCCGAGATCATCCAAAAAATAAAGGAAAAGCGATATGCAGAAGCGCGTGAAGATATTTCACAGACAGGCGCTCTCAATCAAACGAGCCTGCGATTAAGAGATTTGCTGATGAAATTGTCGTTACGTGAGCCATCTTCGACAGGGTCGCTATCGCCAAAGAATGAACAGTCATCCGGTGAACCGGGAACTGAAAAGCCACTTTCTCCCCCCTCTGGTGAGCCTAAATCACCACATACAAACAATTGATTACTACGACTTACAAATGCATTTAAATCTGCACGCATGACTATTTCTAATCAGGTAAATTATTTATTTAGACACGCTGGCATGAATGGAGCACATTTTTGACTCACCGCTAATTGCAGACTATAGCGCTTCAACGTTTGATTGACGCAGATTCAGGCCGGTCAAATCGCATTAACAGACAGTCACAGCGTGGCCTCTTGCCGTTACGCAATCCTTGATTGATAAAGCCGAACCAAATTGCGCCCATCATGCTTGGCTTGATACATAGCAGTATCAGCCCATTTCAGGATTTCATCCTGTGTACCATTTTTCATAAACAGCGCCACTCCAATACTTGAAGTGCAATGGTGCTCGACGTTGGTCTCGGCTTCCCCTTCATGTGCCAGTTTGAGAAAATAAGGCCGGGCAAGTGTAATGCGAACCTTTTCGGCAATAAGAGTGGCTAGTCTGACGGACTCAATATTATCCTCATTCAAATTAGTTAGTAACACCACGAACTCATCCCCTCCCAATCTCGCAACGGTATCTATTTCTCTCAAGCATCCACTGATACGGCGAGCCACCTCATTTAATAATAAATCGCCTAGGGTATGACCGTATTTATCGTTAAGGGATTTAAAATTATCAAGATCTATGAACATCACTGCACCATAGCGCCCACTGCGCTTGGCTGCGATTAGTGCCTGATGTAGCCGATCATTTAACAAACGCCGATTAGGCAGAAGAGTTAAAGTGTCGTAGAAAGCCAGCCTATGAATTGCTTCTTCATTTTTCTTGCGCTCAGTAATATCTAGGAAAGTAGCGATAGCGCCAACCACAACTCCATCCCTCACGATTGGCTGCGACCAGTATTCCACAGGTATGCCAATACCGTCCTTGCGCCAAAAGACTTCATCTGAAACATTGATTTTCTGTTTAAGCCGATATGCTGCATACATCCGGCATTCCTGGGCTGGATAATGACTACCATCAGCGTGCGAGTGATGAATAAGGTCGTGAATATGCTTACCAATAACTTCTTCGGTATTTTCATAACCCAAGATATGCAAAAAGGACTCATTTACAAAGGTGCAGTTACCATCGGTATCAACGCCATAAGCACCTTCTGCCATTGAGTTGAGAAGATAGTTTAATTTTTCGTTCAGGCCAAGCATCACAGCTTCAGCCTGCTTACAACCAGTTACAT
>DAICZM010000682.1 GCA_027311145.1 Ktedonobacterales bacterium | reverse complement strand
GCATGGCTCCCCAACGCTGCGCATACTGTTTGAATTGCTGCTCGGTTGGGAATACCTCGCGCACGAGCGTATTAAAGCCTTCTCGTTCCATTGTATGAATGCTTCCAATTTGCTCTTGCAAACGCTCGTGCACGAAGCGAGGTAGCAAGGCATGGGCAGTATACGCGGGAAATTCGGCATGTCGTCCGAGTCGCCCAAAGCGTTGCAAGAATGTGCCGCTATCGAAAGCCTCAAAGATCAGGTAGTTGATATGAAAATCAATGCCTACATCAACTGTTGAGGTGCCAACCAGAATATGCTGCTTGAAAGATTGTGCCTTTTCTTCTGCGTTCGTCAGACCTGTATTTTCGCCTACGGTAATGCCGTGTGGTATGAAGTATTCGCGCAGACGGGTCACGAGACGGCGGGCCGTTGCGACCGAATAGACGAGGATAGCCGCTTTAGAGGTAGGATGTTGCTGGAAGAAGGCGAGCATTTCCGGCAGGTGCGTCTCTACCCATTGCTCCGTTGGTGTTTCCTGACTAACATCGTGCAGGTGCAGGTGCAGGTCACAGCCCTGCAGAATGCAGTGATAACCTGGCTGTGCGGTTGCGGCATAGCTGCCGGTGATCTGGCGATGGCGTAGGCCGCTGCGTTCGAGCAATTGGGTCAGCAGTGGCGTCGGTGTTGCGGACAGGAACACGAATTTCTTGCGCTCGTTAGGTTTGTTGGCATAAGATGTTGCCAGATAGCCGAGCATGTTGGTAACGGCAAGGACCTGTGGGACGCCGAAAACATGAAACTCGTCGAAGAGAAAGTAATCAAAGCTCATGGCAGTTGTGACGGCCAGTTCTTGCTTGAGATGGCCCCAGCCATAGTGGTAGCCCATGATGAGGTGAATGATATCCGGGTTGGTCAGTAGTATCGGGTTGTTCTCGATCAGCTTGCGGATCTCTTCGATGCGTGTCGCCTCATGCAGTCGGGTAAGCTGTGTGATTTTGTTGCTATACATGGTATCGGACTTGGGCAAGCGCAGATGCAGGCGTTGTCCATAGAGGGGCAGTGCAGTGTACTGATCGCGCACAAGCTCGTTGCTTGGATACATGGCGACCACGCTCTGTCCCGCGTGCAGGGCGGGCAAGTAGGCCGCGAGACTTTTGCCGTCACCAGTCATAGCGGTGTTGAAAATGACATCGACCTCGGCATCGTTAAAAGCATCTAGCGTCTCGACCTGATGCCTGAGTAACTGCATACCGCCAATGGTCTTGTCGGGGTGTAACGCGGAGTAAACGGGCTGGATGTGTAGCGCAATAGATGGCATGGATAATCCCCCTCTCCATCTCCTATTGGTAGGAATGAGCGAATAGGTTGACATTCGCTCATCCTTGTGCGATTTCGTGTTGGATTGCCGATACTGAGTGGAAGTATAGCATCGGCCAAAGCGGTTGTCAACAGGTTAATTCGGATGAAGTGAAAATATTGAATACTATCTTGTTTGTTTTCTTGCGATGTGTTATGATTATGCCAGATACGCAAGTGCGATTGAAATAATTCGGATGAAGTGAGTATAAGAATGCAAGGATAGTCTGTGTGGAATCACCTTGCGATACCGCACCGCCTATGAAACCATAGGCGGTATTTTTTGTTACCCCCAGTGAGATTGCGGTAAATACACTCCCCCAGTCCGCTATTCTATTTATTTTTTCTCAAAACTGAAGCATACTAGCTAGAATGTTTTTGTATAACTACTATGCTATAACAAATAAAGGG
>DAICZM010000681.1 GCA_027311145.1 Ktedonobacterales bacterium | reverse complement strand
CAAGTAGCTATTGAATATGCCTACCAGTATCGCAAAGCCTATCGTTATGTCTTCTGGACCAACGCCAGTACGCAGGCAACACTTACAGAAAGTTTTTTATCTATTGCAAGAACATTACAACTTCCAGCCAAAGATGAAGCCGATCAAAAGCAAGTGGTAGAGGCAGTGAAACACTGGCTTAACACCCACAAACACTGGCTTCTTATTCTCGACAATGCTGACGACCTCTCTCTCCTTTCCACTTTTCTGCCAACAGAACAGACAGGTCATCTCTTACTCACCACACGAGATGACGTAACCACACCATTCACACGAAACTTTGTGGTCAATGCTATGAAAGAACCTGAAGCCACTCACTTTCTCTTGTTACGTGCGGGTCTTCTTCCTTCAAAAAAACAATCAATCACACATGTGAATGACAACGACCGCAAAGATGCCCTCACGATTGTCCAAATGTTAGGAGCCTTACCTATTGCTTTAGAGCAAGCTGGAGCCTATATACAGGAAAATCAGATCACACTAGCAGTCTACTTGAGAGCCTACCAAAACCGACAGCACGACTTGCTGGCATACAAAGGACGCATCACCGACTATCCTCATGCAGTAGCAACTACCTGGTCTCTCAACTTTGCACAGATTGCGCAAGAAAATGTAAGCGCCGCAGATTTGTTACGCTTTCTCGCATTCCTTGCTCCTGATGCCATTCCTGAAAGCCTCATTCTTGAAGGAGCCAGTGAACTCGGCCCTAATCTTGAAAAGACTACGACAGATGAAACGCTTTTACACGAGGCTATTAGTACTTTACGCCGATTTTCTCTGATTGCACAACAGACGGAAGCCAACACACGCTTCCTGTTTATCCATCGTCTGGTGCAAGAAATTATGAAAAGCACCATGACTGAGGAAGAACAACATATCTGGATAGAACGTACTATTGGTGCCATCAATCAGGCATTTCCACCTATAGAAGTAGACACCTGGGATGTCTGTGAGCAATATCTTCCTCATGCCCTCGTCTGTTTCCAGCTTATTGAAAAACATACCATCATGATTCCAGCAGCGGCTAGCCTGCTCAATCAAACGGGTTACTACCTTGATGAACGTGCCCAGTATGCCCAAGCCGCACCGCTCTACCAGCGTGCCCTCGCCATCAGCGAGCAGGTCCTCGGTCCTGACCATCCTGACACCGCCACCAGTCTCAACAACCTCGCCTTGCTCTACAAAACCCAGGGCCTGTATGCCCAAGCCGAACCGCTCTACCAGCGTGCCCTCGCCATCAGCGAGCAGGTCCTCGGTCCTGACCATCCTGACACAAAATTAATCAGAGGAAACTTAGAACAGTTACAGCAACAACAAAAACAAAGAAGAAATCTCCCTAAAACATAAAAAGAAGACCAGGACTGATGCTCTATAAAGCATACATTCAGGTCTTTTTTTGTGGCTTAAAAACGCTATAAAAGCCAATTGGAATTATTGAAATTCCTGAAATTCTCACCGTAATAACCGATGCTCACACCCTTGTAATAGTATGGGGAAATGGCTTATAAGGCCGTTTGAAATGGGTGTCAAATCCGGAGACCGGTGCTCTATCCACTGAGCTACGGGAACATATCAGCGTTCTCGCCTTATCATACCACAGATGTCAATTTTTCTCAAGAGTCACAAAACACGGACAAATGTTCCCCCAAATGCTTGACATCTATTTATCAATTTGTTATTATTCATGCGGTTGATATTATGTCGAAGGGAGTAGCTT
>DAICZM010000680.1 GCA_027311145.1 Ktedonobacterales bacterium | reverse complement strand
GTGTAGACGTGCGTGGGCGTCCAGACCGTGAAGTACTGCTGCTCGCCCTCTCGGCGTTGCAGGCGATAGCGATAGCGCAACGGGGGTAGGAGTGCGGCCTCCACTGCCGCTTGTGCGGGATCGCCATCAGCAGGGCCAATGCGCACCATTTGGGCCTGTTGCTGCTGTTGCACGTGGGCAATGGCAAGCAGAGCCTCTGGGGATTGCGCGGAGGTTACGACGATGCCGTGCGGCTTAATAATGCCAGCTTTTTCGGTCGCAATCAGGCCGAGCGTGTCGCCAAGCACGTTCATATGGTCAAAGCTAATCGAGGCGATCACCGAGACCAGTGGCTCAATCACGTTGGTGGCATCCAGGCGTCCGCCGATGCAGACCTCGATGACGGCGTGCTGCACGCTTTGCCGCCAGAAATAGAGCAAGGCCAGGGCAGTTGAGACCTCGTAGGTGATGAATGGGCCAAATTCATGCCGCTCCTGTATCGCTTCAACGGCTGTTTTGACCTCTGGCACAAGACGCGCCATCTCTTCCTCACTAATCAGTCGTCCATTGACGCGCATCCGCTCCCGATAGGTATGCAGGTCTGGTTGCGTATAGAGAGCGGTGCGGATACCAGCTTCACGCAGCACACGCTCAATGAAAGCAGAGGTGGAGCCTTTGCCTTTTGTGCCTGCCACATGGGTCTTGCTATAGTGTTGCTGCGGGTTGCCTAGCAGTTCCAGCAGACGCGCCTCGCGGGGCAGATTTTCCGCCGGATTGCGCGTATAGGTGCTGCCCCGTTCAAAATCGCTAAAACCATAAAGATAGGCCAGAGCTTCTTGGTAGTTCACCGTTCTTTGTCTTTCTGCCTCACCTGAGCGGTGTCAGCGTAAATGTGCCACGCACGATTGCATCGCTCATGCGGGCAACAAGGGCCATTGCATGCACATCATGTACACGCACGATGTCAGTGCCCTGCGCGATGCCCAGGGCGACGGTGGCGGCTCCTCCTTCCAGACGTTGCGAGGTGGGCGCACCATCCAAGACTCTGCCAATGGTTGATTTACGCGATGCGCCCAATAAAAGCGGGCGGCCCAGCACGCGCAGTTCGCCCAGGCGCTGTAGGATGGTCAGATTTTCAGCAGCGGTCAGGCCAAAGCCAAGGCCTGGGTCGATGATGATCTGCTCCCAGGCAATGCCCGCCGCCAGGGCGTGGTCGATAGAGCGTGCCAGCAGGCGTACAATGTCGCTGACAACCTCGTAGCGTGGTGCGGCGGGCGCGTTCGCGGGCCAGGGGCGCATATTGGCCATCAGCACAACGGGCACATGGCACTCACGGACGACATCCGCCATGCGTGGGTCATAGCGCAAAGCCCAGATATCATTGACGATCTCGGCCCCGGCGGCTAAGGCCTGCTCAGCCACTTCAGCCTTATAGGTATCAATAGAGATGATCGCTGAGGCAGGCAAATTGGCACGGAGGGCGCGAATCACGGGCAAGACACGCGCCAACTCCTGTTGGGCCGAAAGAGGGCTTGCGCCGGGGCGAGTTGACTCGCCACCCACATCGATAAAGGTTGCACCTTCCTCTACAAAACGTTGGGCGAGCGTCACCGCCCGCTCGATCAGGACATCCTCTGATAGGGTATCGCGGGCAAGGCCGTCATTAGAGAATGAGTCGGGGGTAACGTTCACAACGCCCATGAGATAGGTGCGTTGTCCCCATTCAAGGTGATGCGTCGCCCAGATGGTTGGCGGTAATAGTGAGACCATTGTTATTTC